>JANQKJ010000190.1 GCA_028281205.1 Gammaproteobacteria bacterium | reverse complement strand
AACTCACTGATATATTCGTTGTTACTTTCTTAGATGCGTTCCACTATTAAAAATAGCATTTTTCACCTAAGTAAATACTTAGGCTTGTTTGCCTTATCGCGTTGGCTATTGCGCAATAAAGTGCGTGTGCTTTGTTATCACGGTTTTACTACCAAAGACGAACACCTTAATGTGCCGGGTTTATTTATCGAGCCGCAAGAATTTGCCAAAAGAATGAATTACCTTAAACATAAAGGTTATAAAGTTATTGGTTTAGAACAAGCATATCAGGATATTGAACAGGGTGTTAGGCAGCAAGATCGGGTGGTGATTACAATTGATGATGGCTATGTCAGTGTATTGCGTAAAGCTGCACCTATTATGAAAGAATATAATTATCCATCAACGCTCTATTTAACTTCGTACTTTTTTGATAAAGATTGTCCAGTATTCACATTGGCTGTTAATTATATGTTTTGGAAAACAAAAGTAACTGAAGCAGATTTTGCATCGCTGGGAATACCAGCTTTGAGTAATTATAAAAATTGCCAGTTAAGCAAAGAGAATAAAAATAAAGTTTCTATTCTAATTAAAGAATATGGGCAGCCACTTAAAGGCAATGAAAAAAGAGTTGCGCTATTAAAAACGCTTGGAGATATTCTGCAAGTTGATTATCAGCAATTGAATCAAGATCGTTTATTTAATCTAGTGACGAAACAAGAGCTTGAGCAACTAGAGCAGTGCGGAGTAGATATTCAGTTGCATACTCATCGGCATACATTCCCGATTGACGAGGAGATAGCACACAAAGAAATTCAGGATAACAAGTTAGTAGTAAATCCCTTATTGGGAGCTCCAATGACACATTTCTGTTATCCAAGTGGAGTATGGTCGACGCGGCATTGGGAAGTGCTGGAAAAAGAAAATATTAAAACAGCCACAACCTGCCAAACAGGATTTGTGGATGAGAATTCCCCAAAGTTCGCCTGGCCCAGAATTTTAGATAGCTCCCGAGTTTCGCAGATCGAATTTGAGGCTGAAGTATCCGGTTTTAATGAGTTATTGAGGATGGCCAGATCGTAATGGCGACCAATTGGATATATGCACGATATGAAGCGTGTGGCATGTGAATAATTACTGTTGCCGAATGATGGAGTGTAAAATATAATCTCGCTATTGGTAGAAGTTGTGGTGAACATTGGAAGTTAGATAGAGGCCCCGTTTGGGGCTTTTTTGTTGGCCACAGGAAAATGTAGTAAGGAAATTTCTACATATAGGTAATATTCGAGGACAGTGGATGTGAAACTAGACTCAGATGGCTTAACTGCACTTTTTACGCCAATTGTCGAAGGGTTGGGTTTTACTCTCTGGGGGGTCGAATACCGACACTCGCAACATCATGCTTTGGTCAAGGTTTATATTGATCATGAAGATGGTATTACCGTGGACAACTGTTCGGATGTAAGTCATCAGATCAGTGGTGTATTGGATGTGGAAGATCCAATTAGTGTGGCTTATACCCTGGAGGTGTCTTCTCCTGGTGTGGAGCGGCCGCTAATGAGGCCTGAGCATTATCTGAAATATATAGGTCAAGATATAAAAGTAAGATTGAGTTGGGCGGTTAACGAACGCAAGAATTTTTTAGGTAAGTTAACCCAGGCAAGTGATGATGATATTACGATTAATGTTGATGGGGAGTTGTTTGAATTACCTTTAAATGCAGTGAAACGGGCAAATTTGATTTATCGCGAAATAAATAAAGCACTTTAAGGCACTTTAGGAACGCATAGCTTATGAACAAAGAAATTTTAATGGTTGCAGACACTGTTTCGAATGAGAAAGGTGTTGAGAAAGATATTATTTTTCAGGCCATAGAAGCTGCGTTAGCAACCGCAACACGTAAACGCTACACAGAAGATATTGATGTTCGTGTTGGGATCGATAGGGAATCAGGTGATTATGATACTTTTCGTCGCTGGATAGTTGTTGATGATGAAGATCCCGAATTTGAGTCGCCATCAAAGCAGATTTTACATAGCTATGCTTTACAAAATCATCCTGACATTAAAGTAGGTGATTACATTGAAGAAAGTATTGAATCCGTAGAATTTGGACGTATTGCCGCTCATACAGCTAAGCAAGTTATCGTGCAAAAAGTACGTGAAGCTGAACGTGCACAAATCGTTGATGCCTATATAGATCGCGTTGGCGAGTTAGTGATGGGAGTCGTTAAACGTGCTGAACATAGCGGTGTTTACATTGACTTAGGTAGTAACGCGGAAGGTTTTATACCGCGCGACGACCTTATTCCACGGGAATCTATTCGTCCGGGTGATCGAATAAGAGCTTATCTTAAAGATGTACGTTCTGAAGTTCGTGGACCGCAGTTGTTTCTTACAAGAACAGCACCAGAATTTCTTATAGAATTATTTAAACTCGAAGTACCGGAAGTCGGCCAGAACGTAATTGATGTGCTGGGTGCTGCCCGTGATCCTGGTTTGCGCGCTAAGATTGCAGTTAGATCTTCGGATCCTCGTTTAGATCCTGTGGGAGCGTGTGTAGGTATGCGAGGCTCACGTGTGCAATCAGTGTCTAATGAGTTGGCGGGCGAAAGAATTGATATTATTTTGTGGGATGAAAATCCTGCGCAGTTTGTGATTAATGCAATGTCTCCGGCGGTGACCTTGTCTATTGTCGTTGATGAAGAATCTAATAGCATGGACATTGCGGTTGAAGAAGAAAAACTTTCTCAGGCAATTGGTCGTGGTGGACAGAATGTCAAACTCGCGAGTGAACTGACAGGTTGGGAACTCAATGTCATGACCGAAGGTCAGGCAGAAGAGAAGAATGAAGGTGAGATGAGAGTCTTACAACAGTTGTTCATGGATCAATTGGATGTGGATGAAGAAGTGGCGGCAATACTAGTGCAAGAAGGTTTTTCAACCGTTGATGAAATTGCTTATGTTCCGCCTAAAGAATTGCTCGAAGTGGAAGAGTTTGACGAACAAATAGTAGACGAATTACGCGGTCGTGCACGCGATGCGCTGCTTACTCAAGCAATCTCTGGTAGTAATGATGATGCTGAACCGGCAGAAGATTTGTTAGAGATGGAAGGCATGTCACGCGATCTGGCTTTTGAACTAGCGGCTAGGGGGGTTGTTACTATGGAAGACTTGGCTGAGCAGTCAGTAGATGATATTGCAGACATTGAAGGGCTTACGGAAGAAAAAGCGGGAGAGCTAATTATGCAAGCACGCGCTCCTTGGTTTGCTGAAGAAGAAACAAAATAACACGAGGTTTCATGGCACAAGTTACAGTACAACAATTGGCAGAAGTTGTCGGCACCCCAGTCGATAAGTTGCTTGAGCAACTTAAAGATGCGGGCCTGAGCTTTTCTGCGCCAGATCAGGAAATCTCTGATAGTGAGAAATTACAGTTACTTGAACATTTGCGTCAAAGCAAAGGTGCCAAGTTGGCTGGCGCTGCGGGTGATGGAAAAAAAATCACCCTGCGCAGAAAGAGCACTTCTCAGTTAAAGGTTAGTGGTGGGCAAGGCCGTTCTGCAGGAACTAAAACAGTCAACGTGGAAGTACGGCGTAAAAAGACCTATGTTAAACGCAGTGAGCTAATAGAAGAACAAGAACAGCAACGTAAAGAAGAAGAGGCGCTCGAGAAGCAGCGTCTTGAAGCCGAACAAAAAGAACGCGAGCAAAAGGAAGCTGAGGCAGCACGTGTTGCCGAAGAAGAACGTAAAGCACAAGAAGAACAAGCAGCCAAAGAAGCTGAAGAGCAACGTATAGCTGCGGAAGCTGCCGCTGCCGCTCAGGAG
>JANQKJ010000189.1 GCA_028281205.1 Gammaproteobacteria bacterium | reverse complement strand
TTGGTCTATACCCGAATGCGCTAAATTATTATGAACAAGCGATTTCAATTCCACTTTATTATAGTTTGAGTGATGATGAGCAAGCCTATGTGATCTCTGTCATAAAAACTATCTTAGAATGAAGCTTGCACTGGGAACGGCTCAGTTTGGAATGCCATATGGTATTTCAAATACTGTAGGGCAGATCAATGAAGTTGATGCGCAATTAATTATTAAGCGGTCGGAAGATATAGGTATCAACACTATTGATACAGCAGTAGTTTATGGCGAGAGTGAACTATGTCTAGGGCATATTGGTATAGGTGGTTGGCGAGTTATTACCAAATTACCTGAAGTCCCAGCAAATTGTCTTTCTATTGATACGTGGGTTAGAGAACAGCTAAAGAATTCATTCAATAGGCTTTGTGTGAAAAATGTGACAGGATTGATGTTGCATAGACCTATGCAATTAAGTCAACCAATGGGTAGCGAGCTTTGGCATGTCTTATTGGAGCTTAAACACGAAGGTTTAGTTGAGAAAATAGGATATTCAATATATTCACCTGATGAAATTGGAATGCTCTGGCCTAAATTTATTCCAGATATTATTCAATCACCATACAACGTACTAGATCAAAGGTTAAAAACTTCAGGATGGTTGAAACGATTGCATGATCGTGATGTAGAAGTACATGTTCGATCAGTGTTTCTGCAAGGACTTTTATTGATGGGCCAAGAAACTCGCCCAGAAAAATTTAAGCGCTGGAATAATGTTTGGAGTCAATGGGAAGAATGGTTAAAGATAAATAACTTTTCGGCGCTAGAAGGTTGTTTGTTACCTGTATTATTAGAAGAGATGATAAATTTTTTAGTTGTCGGCGTGAATTCCTTGCAGGATTTGAATGAGATATTGGCTGTTGCAACTCAAAATCACGATGTGATGATGCCAGAAACCCTCTCTATAGATGATGATGATCTAATAAATCCGTCCAAGTGGTAGATGTAATAATAAATCAAAGTATATGTTAAGTCTTATGAATGTTGTCGCTATACGTGTACCTTCAAATGTAGATTTTTTACTTATTACACGCGGTATTGCTGCGGTCTCTGTTTTGTATTGGCATCTTGGCGGCTATATTGCCCGCGATGAATTTTGGGCAAGTTTTTTTATTATTCCTGGTAGGTTAGCAGTTTGGATATTTTTCATGATGTCAGGCTATCTGATTGGTTATGGCCTTATAACTGGAAAATATGAAACTTCTATGCATGGAATCAAGCGTTTTTATATAAATCGCCTGCTAAGAATTTATCCATTATTCTTTGTTGTTAGCGTGGTAGCAGTTTTGATTCATGCTTCGGATATAACAATAAATATTTCATTTTTACTAAAAAATTTATTCATGATTCAGTGGGATCATCACTATTCACTAAATAGTGTTTTTTGGACGTTAGGAATTGAGATGCAGCTGTACTTGGTTGCTCCGTTACTTATATTTATGTACAGATCAATGTTTTATGCTGATGTTAAGTGGTATGGTTTTTATGTCTGTGCGCTATTAATTTTGTGGGGGTATTCGTTTTCCCCATTTTTTGTAAATTGGGATCTTAGAAATATAATGGGCGGTCTTACACATTTCGTGGTTGGATTTGTGATGGCTGGTTATGTTAGGAAAATACCCAATGCGATCAGTAATAGTGCGCAAGTAATAGTGGCGATTGCATCTTCTACGCTCTTAATGATCGCTGTGTTCAATCATTTCTATAGCATAAGTATTTACAGTATAATTTTTTCACATTTGATAGGTGTTGGTTTAATAACCCTTCATATAATAATTGAAAATAAAAAAATAAGTACTAATTCAGGTGTTGTATTTCTTCATCAGCTTGGTGTGTTGTCATACGGTATATATGCATGGCATGGATTCTTACTTGTTAACGAGTGGTTAGTAAGCAATTTTTTTATGCATTTTCTTGCTACGTTATTATTAGCATATATGACCTATCAAATTGTTGAGCGTCCTTTATTGTTATTGAAGAGATGATGAGAAATAGTTTCAAATAAAAATGATGAGTTTTGACTATGACGAATGACAGAGTGGAAATAATCGCAGAAATTGCGCAGGGATATGAAGGTGATAAAAAGTTATCTGAATTACTGGCCAAAGGGGCAACAGCAGCAGGTGCAGATTCAGTAAAATTCCAGCTTGTATATGCCGATGAGCTGGCAACACCGGATTATATGTATTATGACTTGTTCAGGTCGCTTGAAATGGATAGTAATTTTTGGAAGCAGCTTTGTTCAGTCATTCACGACAATGGAAAAAAAGTATACTTTGATGTTTTTGGGTTGATGAGTTTAGAAGTTGCATCTGAGATTGATGCTGATGGGGTGAAACTCTCAACGACAGAGTTTTACAATAACCGATTATTTGATGCAGCTTTATCTATGTTTAATGTTATTTTTCTTTCAGTTGGCGGGGTGCCAATAGAAGATGTTGATAAAAAGATGTCAATGCTAAGTGACGAGGAAATAAATAAGATTTGTCTCATGTATGGTTTTCAGGCAGAGCCGACACCTTTAGATCAAAACAATCTAGTTAAGCTAAGAATGTTAAAGCAAAGATATCCTAAGAATAAGATCGGGTTTATGGATCATTCAGATGGAGGATTAGAAGATGCATACTATCTTCCTATAGTATCGCTGGGTGTGGGCATAGATGTGATTG
>JANQKJ010000167.1 GCA_028281205.1 Gammaproteobacteria bacterium | reverse complement strand
ATAAATTTAGTTATTGCTTGCATATTAATTACTAGAACAAATGGGGCAATTTGTATCTTTGCGCAACTTGACTGATCGCCACTCCATATTAAGAGCATCTAATAACATAAGCCGACCGACAAGTGACTCACCAATACCCACTATTAACTTTACAGCTTCAGTTGCCATCATAGTTCCAATCATGCCGGCAACAGGACCCAATACTCCATTTTCGGAACAGTTAAGCTGCTCATCTTGAGCATTAGGGTATAGGCAATGGTAGCATGGTGAATGTGCATTTCTGATATCAAATGTCGTGATCTGCCCCTCAAAGCGTATCACCGCACCTGAAATCAATGGCGTATTGGCGTTTACACACATCTGATTGTGCCGGTAGCGAGCGGAAAAGTTATCAGTGCCATCCAGCACGAGGTCTGCTTGCTCGATATAGCCAAGCAATTCCTGATCATCTGGAATATAAGTGATTGGTATAATGCTTGAACCACTAGCAAATTGTTTTAACTTCTCACTTGCAACTTGCGCTTTATATTGTCCGACATCTTGCATGCCATATAAAATTTGCCGTTGCATATTCGACAAATCAATCTTATCGTGATCAACAATCACAATATTACCAATACCCGCGCTAACTAAATAAAACAACGCAGGGCAACCTAAACCTCCGGCACCCAATACAAGAACATTTGCTTTTGTTAACTTTTGCTGCCCTACAACATCAATTTGCGGCAACATAATCTGACGACTATATTGCAACAATTGCTCATCGCTTAATTCCTTTACCTCAGGCATAAATTTAAAGCGTATTATTTTTCTCTGGCATTAAAAGCTGCTATTTGTTCTGGTGTCGCTTCTTTTTGATATTTCTCTTTCCACTCGGAATATGGCATACCATAAACAAGTTCTCGCGCCTGCTCATAATCGATTTCCATATCCAAATCTTTAGCGGCAGCAACATACCATTTGGATAAACAATTACGACAAAAATCAGCCAGTATCATTAAATCAATATTCTGTACTTCGGTTTTCGCTTGCAAGTGCTCTACTAATCGACGATAAACTGCTGCTTCAATTTCTGTTTGTTTTGCTTTGTCTGAGCTACTCATTTGTATAAACTCCGGGTTAGAACTGATAACTTTTAAGAACAATCAGTTTAATAGTGATTCATTTGAAATATTTTACCGTGAACTGTGCTTTACTGACATGAAATCTCACAAAAATGTTACCGGATTAATCCTGGCGGGTGGACAAGCACGTCGTATGGGTGGCACAGATAAAGGTTTAATCATGCTAGAAGGCCGTACCATGATTAGTTACACCATTGATGCATTAAAGCCACAAGTAAATTCCATCATGATTAATGCTAATCGCAATATCGATGAATATCAGGCATATGGTTATCCAGTCATTAGCGATGAGATGGCTGATTACCAAGGCCCTCTTGCTGGTATGGCCAGCGGTTTAAAGCACTGTGAAACTGAATACATCGTTACTGCTCCTTGCGATGGGCCACTGTTAGCAAGTAATTATGTCGCTACTCTTTTGCAATCAGCACAACAAAACGATAGTAAAATTAGTGTGGCCTTTGATGGAAAACGTTTACAGCCTGTGTATGCTTTGATTCATGCTGGGTTACTTAATGACTTAAATGATTTCCTTGCTTCCGGAGCACGTAAAATTGATCATTGGTACGAGAAACACCGGTATGCCAGAGGTGATTTTTCATCCATTCCGGAAATGTTTACTAACATCAATACACCGGAAGATTTAGCCACTGCGAGGCAGCTTATTTGATATGCAATTAGATCAATGCCCCACTCCACTGATTGGATTTTGTGCATTTAGTGGTACTGGAAAGACCACTCTCCTCACTCAGTTAATTCCGCTCTTGAAAGCTGCAAGTATTCGTTTAGCTGTGATCAAACATGCACACCATAATTTTGACGTTGATCATAAAGAAAAGGATAGCTATAAGCTCAGGCACGCAGGTGCTAGCCAGATGCTGATCTCATCTTCAAAACGCTGGGCTTTGATGACCGAACTCAATGGTAGACAAACAGAGTTAAAATTGAATGAGCTGATTGCACAAGTTGACCATAAAAACATCGATTTAATTTTAGTCGAAGGTTTCAAAAATGAGGCCTTCGCAAAAATTGAGCTGCATCGACCAAGTCTTGGCCACCCCATTATGTGCCTTGATGACCACAATATTGTTGCTTTCGCTTCTGATAAAAGTTGTGATGTGCCTAAGAATATAGCCTGTCTAGATATTAATGCACCCAATGACATAGCAGCATTTATTATCAAGAACTTTAATCTCAAAAAATAGCTAATGTGTGTGATATGACCATTTATTATGTTTGATATCCTCTATACTCCTTACTCATGTAAAATGCCCCAAAAAAAACACAGCAGATTTGATATCATCTGTTAGAGATTTTCTTTCTAAAAGCCAAATTTACAGATAATCAGTTAGTTATATTCACTTTTTAAATAAACTTGTAATGTACTGTCGATTATTCATTAATTCAGCAGCGGATTCGTTTCACCCTGCAACCTTAACAACGGACATTGAACTAGAATCCAGGAGGACTAAACATGTCTAGTCAATCAAACAGAACCGTCACTATCACTGACAACACCACTGGCAAACAAGCTGAACTACCAGTGCTAGAAGGAACCGACGGTCCCGCTACGATAGATATTAGAGCCCTCTATAAAGAACTGGGTTACTTCACATTTGACCCCGGCTTCATGTCCACCGCAAGTTGCGACAGTAAAATTACTTTTATTGATGGCGCAGAAGGTCGTCTAGCCTATCGCGGCTATTCAATTGAGCAACTGGCTGAAAACAGTAACTATGATGAAGTTTGTTATTTGCTTCTGTATGGAGAACTACCTTCTCAGACTCAACTGGATGACTATACAGGTTCAATTAAACGCAGGAAGTTAATTGACGAGAAGATGAGACGCTTTTTCTTGGGTTTTCGCCATGATGCCCACCCCATGGCCATGATGGTGGCGTCGGTAGGTGCTCTGGCCGCTTTCTATCATGAAGAAGTGGATGTACATGATGCTGTTTCTCGTGAAGTAGCTGCACACCGTTTGATTGCAAAAATGCCTACTATTGCGAGCTGGTGTTACAAGTATGCATTGGGCCAGCCATTTAACTACCCCAACTTAGAACTCGATTACACAGCCGACTTTTTACACATGCTGTTTAGTATGCCTGGTCGCTTGTATAAGCCATCACCTACTATGGTTCGCGCTATGGATCTGATTTTGATTCTGCATGCTGACCATGAACAAAATGCTTCCACATCTACAGTACGTCTGACCGGTAGTTCTGAAGCTAGCCCATTCGCTGCTTTATCTGCAGGTATCGGCTCACTTTGGGGACCTGCACATGGTGGTGCCAATGAGGCTGTAATTAAGATGCTGAATGAGATTGTGGAATCAGGAAAAGATCTCTCACATTACATTGCACGTGCCAAAGATAAAGACGACCGTTTTCGTCTAATGGGATTCGGCCATCGTGTTTATAAAAACTACGACCCACGCGCAAAAATTATTCGCCAAATTTGTCATGACTTGCTTGAAGAATTGGGTGACGACAATCCAAATAAGCCTTTACTAAAGATTGCAATGGATCTTGAGAAAATTGCACTTGAAGATGAATACTTCATTAAGCGCAAGTTGTATCCAAACGTAGACTTTTACTCTGGAATTATCTTCCAGGCCATAGGCATTCCCGTCAGTATGTTCACTGTGATTTTCGCACTATCACGTACTGTGGGCTGGCTAACTCACTGGATGGAAATGATGAGTGACCCTGAAGCACGCATTGGCCGTCCACGCCAGCTGTATACGGGGTACGTAGGCAAAGATTACGTCGACATCAATAAACGTTAGTTAAAAGACTAAAGGAAAAAAGCCAGCCATATAATTTTGGCTGGCTTTTTTATTGTTTGTTAACTAGTTAGTTGTTTAGTTATTAAAATTTCGCTCAAAAAACTCTCGTATCACTGGAGCAAAATGTTCTTCATCAACTAAGAATGAATCATGGCCATTAATAGAGTCGAGTTGAACATACTCTACTGGCCGCCCTGCTTTTTTAATTCCATCGGCAATTTCTCTTTGCTGATGCACAGGAAACAAAATATCTGTTTCTACACCAATTACTAAGGTGTTTTTAGCCTGTATCTTAGCTAAACCCGCATTCACTGAGCCGCCATGATCTGCCACATCAAATAAATCCATTGCACGCGATAGGTATAGATAACTATTAGCATCAAATGTTTTCACAAACTTATGTGCGTTGTAATCAAGATAAGATTCAACCTCAAACTCAATACCAAATCTATCATCTGACTTACGCTCAGCACTGACACGCGCACGGTTAAAGCGTTGGTGCCATTCCTCCGCCGCACGGTATGACATTAAACCTAATTTACGCGCCAGCACCATACCACTGGTAGGTTCTTCATCTTGCGCATATTGGCCATTGTTAAATGCTGGGTCGCAACGAATAATTTCACGTTGAAGTGAACGCACTGCAATAGTAAATGGCAATGCCCTGGTTGCAGCAGAAATGGTAACAAAATGATCAACTTCATCAGGGTACATGAGTGCATAAGCAAGGGATGACATGCCACCCATAGAACTGCCGACTACAGTATGTAAATGATCAATACCTAAATCCTGTAAAGCATGATGTGCAGACTTGGCTACATCTTCAATACTTAAATCAGGAAAATCTAAGCCATATGCTTGATTGGTATCAGGATTAATTGAAGAAGGACTGGTAGAACCAAAGCAACTACCCAATGTATTGACACATATTACATAGTATTTGTCAGTATCGATTGGCTTGCCAGGACCAATCATATACTCCCACCAACCTTTGCTTGGATCTTGTTCTGAAGAACACGCATGTGCTGAAGGTGAAAGTCCACCAAACACAAGCACTACATTATCGTGATTATTGGATAACGTCCCCCAAGACTCATAAGCAATGACAACTTCTTTAAGTATGCCACCACGGTGCATAACAAAGTCACCCGTGCCGTAATCCCCTTTTAAGGCAACAAATTTTGTCGCGGCTGTGGTTCTCACAGGCGCTTGGCTCACTTCCAATGTACTTGTGCTCATAAATGTCGCATGTTCCCTTAATCACACATTATTATAATAGTTAAATTATAGCGATTATTAAAACTTAACGCATAGTTTTCTCAGAGCCTGAATTTAACTCCTTGGACTTTGCTGAAAATGTGCAAACATTGCCATTACTAATAATACAATAAACAATAGTAACGTTTGCTGCGGAATTGTCATCCCCAAAAAAGTCCAACTAATCTCCGCACATTGACCAGACCCACTGAAAACGCGTTTTATTACATCTCCCAAAGGAAAAACTTCCAACATATAAGTTAAATCTGGTCCACATTCGGGTACCTGATCAGGTGGTAAGCCTTGCAACCATATATGTCTCGCGGCAACAGCAATTCCTAACCCACTGAATAAAACACTTAAACTAGTGTATACCCAGCGCATAAAGCCGGATGAATTATGAATCAGAGCAATTAAACTAATAACGGCTATAACAACTAATATTGCCCGGTCAACCATGCACAATGGACATGGATCTAACAACAACACCCCTTCAAGATAGTAAATTGCAAATAACATGGAGACGACCACCAATAACACAATCGCCAAATTAATTAACCGATACATTCAACTCACACCTTTATGTCAATTTTAGGTAACCATAAATACCATTTTGTTTAAGCACTGGTACTAGTAATAAAAATATCAACACTCCCATAGCATTTGCCATTAAATCAGCAAGCGACATTTCTCGACCTGGTACAAAACTTTGCCCATACTCAATTAAACCACTGTAAAATAATACTAGCATTGATTTAGTAATCATTTGTTTGCCTGATCGCCAGGAAAAATCCAAAGTCATCATAAGAGCAAAATAGCTCATACTATGAATAACTTTGTCATTCCAAATCATTGGCACACTATCGGATGCAGGCGACAATGACAGCACCAGAGACAATAGTATTAACATTATAAATATTAGCTGGAAGATACGCTTAACCACAGTTAATACCTGAGCTTACTTTATTGATTTGTTGGTTGGATACATCAACTGTCATATGGTTCATAGGTTTCGTAATGGTTGATACCATTTAATAAGGTCTTCCAGACTATAGGCAGCATTAGCCGGACTAGGATTAGGGGTGAGGTAAACTTTTGGTTCAATACAATCAATATCATTTAGCCCCCATGGCCAAGAATGTTTCATACCATAGCCATATTGCATAAACTTATTCATAGCTACTTTTCCATGAATCCATATTAAATCAGGTTGATAGAGCTCAATCTTTTCACGTAACTGTGGGGCATCACGTTTAAAATCCTTAGCACGTAATTCATGACCCATACTGCTTGCACGTTTAACCACATCGGTAAAGCCAATAGAATGTTTTTGTAACAATATTTTATGTACTGACGCGTTGATAGTTAACACCTCGTCAACCACATTTGCTAGTTCAAATGCCCGCCAAAATCGATTCCTTGGGTTCGCAAAGTAATAACCTAGTTTTGCAGAAGGAATTGAAGGGTTCAAACCAATCGATAAAATCTTCAACTGGAAATCAATATAGTCTGGTAGAATTTTGTCACTAGTACTTAATTTAGCCATAGAAAATTAATTTTCATGTCAACACACTTAAGTGCTAAAGTTCTATAATTCATGCAACTAAGTTTAGAGGGTCTCTATGAGCAAAAGCTATCAAATTACTTCTATGGAACTAGGTCCAATGGAAAATTTTGTCTACCTCATTACCGACATAAGTACTAAACGAGCTGCAGTTGTTGACCCAGCATGGGATGTAAAAAAAATTTTAGACTATGCACATGCAAACGATATTACAATTACAGATATATTACTAACTCATAGTCACCATGATCATATCAATGGAGTTGAAGAAGTCCTCAACCATTGTGATCCTCAATTGCATCTCCTCAAGCAAGAATCAGATTTTTGGCAAGCTGAATTAGACCAACCTACCCTACATTATGGTGGGGACACTTTTTATTTAGGTGATACAGAAATTAGTATTTTACATACACCAGGACATACACCTGGCTCTGCATGTTACCTGCTGAATGATGACATTATCACTGGAGATACTTTATTTGTATTCGGCTGTGGTCGCTGCGACTTAAATGGTGGTGATCCAGAACAGATGTTCACAACTCTAAAGAAAATGAAAAATGAGCTACCCGCTAATACTATTATTCACCCAGGACATAACTACGCGAGTAAATCGACATCTAAATTAGGTGAGCAAGCAGAAGGTAATCCTTTTTTGCACTTTGAAAACTGTTCTGACTTTGTTGAATATCGCATGCACACACACGATAAAATACGCAATACTCCTTATCATCCAGTCACAGCAGACGATTTGTTACAACAAATAAAATAATTTTTTATAATTGTTTT
>JANQKJ010000161.1 GCA_028281205.1 Gammaproteobacteria bacterium | reverse complement strand
ATTATTGCACATATTGATCATGGCAAATCGACGCTTGCGGATCGCTTTATCCAACATTGTGGAGGATTAAGTGATCGTGAGATGCATGCTCAAGTATTGGATTCTATGGATCTTGAGCAAGAACGCGGCATTACGATTAAAGCCCAGGCGGTATCATTGCCATACAAAGCTAAAGATGGAAATACTTACCAGCTAAACTTTATTGATACGCCTGGGCATGTGGATTTTTCCTACGAAGTATCACGTTCGCTAGCGGCCTGCGAAGGTGCGTTACTGATTGTCGACGCTTCCCAAGGTGTAGAAGCACAAAGTGTTGCTAACTGTTACACCGCTGTGGAACTCGGATTAGAAGTATTGCCGATTCTGAATAAAATTGATTTGCCAGCAGCAGACCCTGACCGCGTGTGTGAAGAAATTGAAGAAGTGATTGGCATCGATGCAACCGACCCCATATTAACAAGCGCCAAAACAGGGCAAGGCGTGCAGGATGTATTAGAAGCGTTGGTAACAAATATACCGCAACCACAAGGAGATCCTGAAAAACCACTCAAGGCACTGATTATTGATTCGTGGTTTGATAATTACGTTGGTGTGATCACATTAGTGCGTGTGTTTGATGGTTGCCTTAAACCTAAACAAAAAATTATTTCAATGTCTACTGGGCGTAGTTATCAAGTCGAGAAACTTGGTGTATTTACCCCTAAACGTGAAGACCGCTCTGAGTTATCTGCCGGGCAAGTCGGTTTTTTGATTTCAGGCATTAAGGATATATCGAGTGCAAAAGTAGGCGATACATTAACAGCCTCGGATTCTCCGGCAGAAGAGCCGTTGTCAGGATTTAAAGAAGTAAATCCAAATGTATTTGCCGGTATTTTCCCAGTTAACTCTGATGATTATGAAAGTTTTCGGGATGCACTAGATAGGCTTAAGCTCAATGATGCTTCTTTTACTTTTGAACCAGAAACATCACAAGCATTAGGTTTTGGTTTTCGTTGTGGCTTTTTGGGTATGCTGCATATGGAAATCATTCAGGAGCGACTTGAGCGCGAATATGATTTAGATTTAATCACTACTGCACCTACTGTTGTTTATCAAATTCATTTAAC
This sequence comes from Gammaproteobacteria bacterium, assembly GCA_028281205.1. Lineage (GTDB taxonomy): Bacteria > Pseudomonadota > Gammaproteobacteria > UBA4575 > UBA4575 > UBA1858. The sequence goes on along the minus strand of JANQKJ010000161.1, from coordinate 2,504 downwards.
TAATGGCGAGATAGTGAATATACATAATCCGTCGGAATTGCCGCCAACGAATAAATTAGATTCAATCCATGAACCTATTATCACTGCCAATATTCTTGTGCCGCATGATTATGTGGGCAATGTTATTACACTATGTATAGAAAAGCGAGGGGTGCAAAAGAATCTGGTTTATCATGGTAGTCAGGTCGCCATTACTTTTGATATTCCCTTAAATGAAGTTGTATTGGACTTTTTTGACCGATTGAAATCAGTAAGCCGAGGTTATGCGTCGTTTGATTACCATCATTCACATTTTGCTGCGGCACCACTAGTGAAGTTGGATATTTTAATTAATGGTGAAAGAGTGGATGCATTGTCAGTCATTGTTCATTCTGATCACGCACGCACTTATGGTAATGCACTCGCGGTTAAGTTGAAAGACCTTATTCCTAGGCAAATGTATGATGTGGCTGTGCAAGCTGCTATTGGTACACAAATTATTGCACGTACAACTATAAAAGCATTACGCAAAAATGTGACAGCTAAATGTTATGGTGGTGATATTACGCGTAAGAAGAAATTATTAGAAAAACAAAAAGAGGGCAAGAAACGCATGAAACAAATAGGTAGTGTAGAAGTGCCTCAAGCTGCATTTTTGGCAGTGCTTAAAGTGGGCAAATAGATTGTACTTGTCTAGAGTATAAGTGCATAACAAGACTATGCGTACGCTAGTATTTCTAATCTTCCTTGTTTTGCAGAATAATCTTTATGCAGATTACATGGAAGTGCTTTTGTTAGGTACTGGAACACCGCGTCCAAGTATAGAGCGTTTTGGCTCGGCAACATTGGTTAAGGCGGGTGGGCATAATTTTTTATTTGATGCTGGAAGGGGTGTCACAATTAGGCTTCAACAGGCAGGTATTACACCAAATATGATTGATAAAGTGTTTTTGACGCACTTGCATTCTGATCATATATCCGGTCTGGATGATTTATGGATAACGGGTTGGGTATGGCAACGCCAAGGGTTGCTTAATGTTAGCGGGCCGCAAGGAACGCATAACTTAGTGGAAAGCTTAAGAAAAGCATATGCAGCAGATATCTCGTATCGTGAAAAGAATGTTAATTTGAATAGTGATCTTACTAGAATAAATAGTAAAGAAATAAATGAAGAAATTGTTTTTCAGCAAGACGGAGTAACAATACGTTCATTTCTAGTTGAGCATGCACCGGTGGAGCCTGCATTTGGTTATCGAATTGAGTTTGGAGATCGTGTTGTCGTTATCTCAGGTGATACTACATACTCAGAGAATATAGTTAAATATTCAAAAGATGTTGACCTGCTAGTTCATGAGATTGCAGCAGCAAGTCCGGTATTATTAAAAAGAAATAAACGCCTTGCTAGTGTTGTCGCTTACCACACTAATCCGGAACAGATGAGTCAAATACTTAATAAAACATCACCGCGTCTGACAGTATTAAATCATGTCTTGTTATTTGGAGTGTCTGAACAGCAAGTTATAGCTGAGATAAAAAATAATTACCCTGGTGAAGTTGCCATGGGATATGATTTAATGAATATCGGTATTGGTAATTCAATAACTATTAATCGTATTAATGCTGAGCAACCATAATGAGTAATGTTCTTTCAAAGCCTGGCCCATTAATAATGGGAATTTTAAATGTCACACCTGATAGTTTCTCTGACGGTGGTCGTTATGTTAGTAGCCGAGATGCGGTTGCACGTGGCCTGGAAATGGTAACAGAAGGCGCTGATATTATTGATATTGGTGGTGAGTCAACACGTCCTGGTTCTGAAAGAGTGGATGCTACTGAGCAAAAACGCCGTGTACTCGATGTGATTTCCACTCTATCAAATGAAATTTCTGACGATATACTTATTAGTATTGACACGACTTTAAGTGATGTTGCAGAAGCAGCACTTGATGCAGGTGCTGGTTTTGTCAATGATGTAACAGGTGGTACTGATGATGCAGACCTTATGAAATTGGTTGCAACACGAAATGTGCCTTACTGCATTATGCATATGCAAGGTCGCCCACATAACATGCAAGATAATCCAACTTATGAAGATGCGGCACAAGAAGTTAAGGCCTTCCTTGTTGAGCAAGCGCAAAAAGTTGAATCTTTAGGTTTAGCCAAAGAAAATATTATCCTAGATCCAGGTATAGGTTTTGGTAAACGTACTCAACATAATCTTGAGCTTTTAAAGCAGTTGAATCAAATTTGTGCTACCGACTATACGGTACTTTTAGGGACAAGTCGTAAGCGCTTTATGGGTGAGATCTGTTCAACTGAAGACCCGGCGCAACGCATGCCTGCAACTTGTGCAACAACTGCTTTAGGTGTAAGTGCAGGCGCTAAAATTTTTAGAGTTCATGATGTTTGGCAAAATCGGCAAGCAGCTGATGTGAGTTATGCTATTAAAAATAGTAAATAGATTTTATAACTAATCAAAATAAAACAAAGGCAAACTTTATGTTTGCCTTTGTTTTTTTAGCTTA
>JANQKJ010000141.1 GCA_028281205.1 Gammaproteobacteria bacterium | reverse complement strand
TTTAAAGTAAGTAAAACTGGCTATAAAGAATTAATTACCCAAATGTACTTTCCTGATCAACCTCTAAATGAGCTGGATCGCTTATTACAACGTAAAAGCCCTAGCGAACAAATGCTAATGATTGCAGATAAATCATCTGAACATGCAGATAACTATTATTACAAGATAGTTCTTCAACAGATTTAGCTCTAAGGCACATGAGAACATTGCAATGCTGCAGCATTGATAGACTTTAGTGTGATACCTGCTTAAAAGTATTATTAACTAGTCATTGTTGTTGGTTTGGTTGTACAAAGCGGATAAGATTTAATTATGCATCAAATACTTGTTTACTCAGATAGTCTGACATGGGGAATCATCCCTGATACGCGTAAGCGCTTGTCATTCGATCAACGTTGGCCTGGCGTACTTGAGGACCAGTTAAACCAGCAGAATAATAATGTGCGCGTAATTGAAAATTGTTTAAATGGCCGGCGTACTGTATGGAGTGATCCATATAAAGAAGGCAGAGATGGCTCACAAGGTTTGGCTCAGGTGATAGAAATCAACTCACCTTTAAAACTCGTTTTAATCATGTTGGGCACTAATGATTTTCAATCCAGTCACAATAATAACGCCTGGCAATCAGCGCAAGGTGTTGCATGCTTGGTTAATATTATCCGTCACGCACCGATAGAACCTGGCATGCCCACGCCTGAAATTATGCTTGTGGCCCCGCCGCCCATTATCAAGCCTAAAGGCGTGATAGCGAAAAAGTTTGTTAGCGCTGAAAAGCGCTGCGTGGATTTTGCTAAAGAATTATGTAGTGTTGCTGAACAAGTCTCAGCATATTTTTTTGATGCTGGCTCTATTGTAGATGCGAGTGAAATCGATGGTATTCATTTAGATGCACCTCAGCATTACATGCTGGGTGAGGCATTGGCTGGAGCTGTTGGTAAATGTATTAATTTTAAATAAGCAAATGTAACTAATTTATGAAGTATAAAAGAACCATTTCCATGTTATTAATTGGCATGAGTCTTTATGCCATGTCACCTTCAATGCTTATTGCCGAAAGTTTGGGTCAACATGAGTGTCAATCGCTAGCTATAGCGGCAGCTTCCTTTATGAGTAGCCGGACTAGGGGTGAATCAAAAGACAGTTTGTTAGATAGATTGCCTTCACTAGAGCAGCCGCCATATAAAAAGCACTCAGCAAAATATTTATTGTTAATAGAAATGCATCAGATGGTAGAGGAAGTATTTGCTCACGATGAATTGGATGCAACGACATATATGGTATTTAAATCAGAAAGTTGTTTGAAAAAAGTGCAGGGACAGGAAGTCGTTAGTTATGAGGTGGCTTATCCGCAGTTAAAAGCGTGTAGTAAACTCGAATTTAACGATGAGTTGACTGAATGTAGTATCAAAGCCGCGGGTACTAATTAGTATTCATTTCAAAACAGTGCCTACAAAATTCTATTTATAGCGACCGGCAAGTAAAAACTTAATACTATTTATCGGGTCTTATAGTCTAGTTTTATATTAGTAGTGATAATTGTACGTTACTAGATATTTATAAACCCTTGGATTGAGAGCATAATAAGTACATATATTTTACATGCTGTTGGTTATAATTTTTAAGGAGAACCTCATGGATCAACCATCTAAACAGTCATTAGATAATATTAATCGCAGAAAGCTGCTTGCAAGAACTGCGGCAGTTGCAGCGACAGTCGCTGCTGGTAGTGCATTTGCAGGAGAGCATAAGCATCATCACCATGCTTCAACGGCTAATACTGATTTAATTAGTAGCGCTCTGGACTGTGTTAAAACAGGCGAGGCATGTGACGCGCATTGTATAAAGCTAGTCAAACATGGGGACGACTCTATAGCGGAATGTTTAGATATAGTTAATCAGATGCTGCCAGTGTGTCGTACGCTCTCAACTTTAGCATCGGCGGAATCTAACCATCTGGTTGCATTTGCAGAAGTATGTATCGCAGTATTAAAAGATTGTGAAAAAGAATGTGAAGTTCATGCTGATATGCATGCAGAGTGCAAAGCTTGTATGGAAGCATGCACAGCTTGCATCAAAGAATGTAATAAGTTGACTGCTTAGCGTTTAAATAAAGCCTTGATTTATTTCCATAAGCACTTTCTCAGCACTATGATAGTCTGGTGAGATATGTTTGTGTTGCTGATCGTCAATTAACAAAAATCCCGGAAATGAATTAAGTCTAAGTGTCCTTGCCAGTGAGAGCTCTTGCTGAAGCATATCGTTTATATATTTAGCATTTAAATCTTTTTCGAACTGTTGTTTGTTGCAGCCAATTTCGCAGGCAAGTTCAATTAACGTATCTATATTGGAAGGATTTCTTGCTTCTAGGTAGTAAGCTTTTTGGATCGCAAAGGTCATTGATTCGTCATAGAGAATGTTTTGCTGTCTGGCTGCAATAACTGCTCGGCACGCGGGGTAGGTGCTGCGTCGGGGCGTACATGTTCGCCAAAAATCATAATTAAACTGTGTGTCTGGAATATCTTTTTGTATTTGTTGCCAATGGTGAATTACATATTGTTTGGTCTCTGCAGACATAGGTTCATCATTGTCTGGCGCCAAACCGCCCAGCAAGCGAATAAATTCGATTTGTTTGGGTAGTTTTTTTACTAGTTGTAAATATATGGGTCGAAACCCCCAACACCAACTACACATAGGGTCATGAACATAATAAAGTTTCATTAATGTAGTTTCATTCTTGGTTTGGTTTTCTGGGTTAAGAAATTGGCCACAGTAATTAGCCCTACACGTACAATGCCCATAATTGCCAGTTGGTGCATTTTGTATAATGACCAATAAACAAAACGCGCTAATAATCCCTCAATCATCACACTGCCTGCTTTTTTACCAAGTAAGTTGCCCATCATATTCCCTACCGTGGAGTAATTACTCAGATTAATCAATGACCCATAGTCTACATAGCGATAATCCGGGATGGGCTTACATTTTAGCTTGCACTGCATAGTTTTAATTAGCATTGATGCCTGCTGATGAGCAGCTTGCGCACGTGGAGGCACTGTAGCGTTAGTGCCTGGCATTGGGCAGGCGGCACAATCGCCTAAAGCAAATATGTCGGCATCGTAAGTGGTTGCTAATGTTTGTTTTACAACTAACTGGTTATTGTGATTTGTTTCCAGGCCATCGATATTAGCCAGGAAATCAGGTGCTTTAATACCTGCGGCCCAGACTTTGATTTCGGATGGTATTAATCCACCTTTGTCGGTGATAAAGCCTTCATTGTTAGCTGCAATAATGCGGTGGCTGGACAATACTTGGATATTAATTTTTTCAAGGGCAGACTGTGTTTTTTCTGATAATTCAACAGGTAACGCAGGTAGTATTCTATCGGCAGCTTCGATTATAGTAATTTTGATTTGTTCATAATTCAGTTGGTCGATACCGAACTTGATTAGTTGCTTGAATGCTTGATGTAACTCCGCAGATAGCTCAACCCCTGTTGCGCCGGCGCCGGCAATAGCAACTTTAAGTTGGCCTTCGCGTAGTGGCTTGGTTTGGGCATGCGCAGTATAAGCTTTACGAAGTAAATTTTGATGAAAAATATCTGCTTCGATGCGCGTATCAAGAAACATGCAATGCTGTTTAACGCCCTTAACCCCAAAATCATTGGTTTGACTACCGACAGCGAATACTAATGTGTCATATTTAAAAGTTCGGCGAGGAATATATTCAACGCCATCTTTGTCTAATGTAGGCGCAAGTGAGATTTCTTTTGTATTTCGGTCCAAGCGATCCATTCTTCCCAGGCGAAACATAAAATGATTTTTATGTGCCAGAGCGAGATAACTGACTTCGTCTTCATAAGAATTCAAAGTGCCAGCAGCAATTTCATGTAATAGTGGTTTCCACACATGTGTGAGTTCGCAATCAACTAGAGTAATACGGGCTTTATTTTTTTTGCCAAGTTTATTGCCAAGCTTGGTTGCAAGTTCAAGGCCGCCAGCGCCACCGCCGACAATGATAATATGATGAAGATTAACAGTGCTGTTCATTTATTTTATGTAAAGAGCGCCTTTATTAATAAGTAGAAGAATGAGATTTAAATTATCATCTGTTGCAGTCAGATCTTGATGACACACATTAGTCTGATGACAAAGTTTTTCAATTAGAGTGTTTGACTTGCTATTACTTGGAATTTTTTCTCCATCAACAAATAATACATGTTGGTGATTTTGCTTTATAAAAGCAAAACGTGAACTTTCATTGCGATATAGGTTATGTTGGAGGGATAAGTGATTTTTTAATTCGTGCAAACTGAGAGTTTCATTTGACTCATCAGAGTTAAAATAGTTTGGCGAATCATACTTCGGTGTCGTGGCATAACAGCCAAACCAGTCTTGTAGTTTGGTTGGGTTTTGTATTTGCTCTGATAGTATATTCTGTAGTTGGGAGAAAACTTCATTATTAATCTCACCGCTATTGGCATGAGGTTTAAGGTCTGGGTCTGAATAGCGCATGGACTCGTTCAAATGTTCGCTCAAGTAATCCGTAAAATCACGCAGAATGTCACTATGTGAAGGAGCGCGAAAGCCAACCGAGCAGGTTATACAATCATCACTTTGTGCTATGCCATTGTGGCCAACGCCAGGAGGCACATAAAGTATGTCACCGGGATTGAGTGCCCATGATTGTTCAACACAAAAATTTTCTACTATTTTTACTGGTAATTCTTTTAAAGGTGAAGAGTCGTCATAGCGTCCACCAATTTGCCATAGCCTTTGGCCTTGAGTTTGTATCAGGAACACATCGTAATTGTCATAATGTGGGCCCACGCCGCCACCTTTACAGGCATAACTCACCATTAAATCGACAATCCGCCAACGTGGAATAAAATTAAACTGTTCTAGTAAGGATGCCGCTTCAGGGATATAGTGATCAACTGCTTGAACGAGTAAGGTCCAATGTGAATTAGGCAGTTGAGTAAAAGTTTTTTCTGTGAAAGGACCATGCTTTAGCTGCCACTCACTTTCCTTGCTTATAATTAAACGTGATTCAACGTATTCTTCACATGCCAGTCCTGCAAGCTCTTCTGCACTCAGGGGAGAGGTGATATTGGGAAGCGCATGCGGGATTAATACCGCTTGTTTCTGCCAGTACTGATTGAGGAAAGTGTTTAGACCCAGCTCCCCTAATGGATGTGGATTCATTGCTTACGTTTTGCGTTGTGATTGTGTGGTGTATTTTTGAGCATTTGGATATGTGGGATACCATCCTCAAGATACATATCAGATATTTGTTTAAAACCAAAACTGGAATAAAAAGTATTTAAATACTGTTGTGCGCTGATGCGAATACTATGTTCTGGCCAGGCATTAGATATTTGCTCTAGACATTGGTTCATCAGGGCGCTACCAATGCCTTGCTGACGGTACGATTTCGCGACAGCGAAACGTCCGATACTGGTATCGGAGTATCTTGTACCGGGTGCAAGTAAGCGTGCACAACAAATAAGTTTATCTTCATCAAAACCCATTAAGTGAAGTGTATTTTTGTCGTGGTCTTTTTCATCCAGTTCCGGGTATGCGCAAGTTTGCTCAACGATAAAAATATCTATGCGTAACTTGATGAGGTCGAACAATTGTTGTGTATTTAGTTCGGCAAATGACTTGCATTTCCACTTAATAGCATTCATGTTAAATTCATTGTAGATCATTAAACTATATTAAATCATTTATTAGATTTAACCCAACATCAATAAGTCAATATAATTTTAAAAATGAAAGTATTGCTGTCCATATTATTAATGTTTGTGCTTACTGCCAATGCTGATGTTATTCGCGAAGCAAAATCTATTGACATAGTGCCTGCCGATTATGGCAAATTCGGTATCACACCATTTGTAGGGCGAATATCTGACAATGGAACACAGCAAACAACCGTGATATTTAATCAGTCCATGCAAAATAAACCTATTGCAAAGGTTGCATTGCATTTTTTTACTAGTAAGAAAATGCTAATACTAAAGAGTGATAGCGATTATGAATGCAAGTCAGATAAGTGCTTTATTGTATTTGATATCACGCCAGACTATCAAAATAATGTTGAAATAGAGCTTATATATTCACAAGATCTGGCTGATGATCAACAAACAAGCTACACAATAAAAGATCTTGGCTTGTTAACTAGTCGCTTGAATAGAAAGCGCTAGTTTTTGGCATTTAACATTTATACAAATGATTTTGCATAAAGAAGTATTTGCCACGATTGCCATTGCGCTAACTTTTATTGCGTTTATACCTTATATCGTTTCAATATTAAAAGGCAGCGTTAAACCACATGTGTTTTCATGGGCGATATGGAGTATCACTACCTTAACTGTATTTTTTGCCCAATGGAGTGAAGGTGCAGGTGTTGGTGCGTGGTCAACTGGTGTGTCGGGATGTGTGACCGTACTAATCGCTATGCTTGCTTTTATTAAACGGGTGGATATTACAATTACACGTAGTGACTGGATATTTTTTATATTAGCTATAATGTCACTGCCATTGTGGTATGTTACCTCAGACCCAGTATGGACAGTAGTTATCCTAACCAGTATAGATTTGATGGCTTTTGCGCCTACAGTGCGTAAAATTTATATAATGCCATTCAGCGAGCCAATATTGTTTTTCGCTATTTTTGCGCTGCGTGACTTTCTGGTCGTATTAGCCCTGGAACATTATTCTGTTGCCACAGTACTCTTCCCTGCGTCAATATCAACATCATGTATTTTACTTATAGCAATGATGATTTATAGAAGAAGAGCGGTAAGTATTAGTGCATAGTATATTCAATATTTTAAAATTAATTTTTAAACCATTGTGCTGATCATGAGCTATGCTGATAGTTTTTAACAAGCCATACAATGTACTTAGCCAGTTCACTGATAGTGAGAGGCGTGAGACTCTGGCTGAGTATATAAAGATTAAAGACGTTTATGCTGCTGGCCGATTAGATAAGGATAGTGAAGGGTTATTATTACTAACAAATAGTGGAGAATTGCAGAATAAAATTTCGCACCCGAAAAAAAAGATCGCGAAGTATTACTGGGTGCAAGTTGAGGGTGAGGTGAGTGACCAGTCTGTAGTCCAACTTGAACGCGGCGTGAAGCTTAAGGATGGCATGACAAAGCCAGCACGCGTGTCGCGTATTTCGTCGCCAGATAATTTATGGCCGAGAACCCCGCCAGTAAGATTCCGCAAGACTGTGCCTACACAGTGGTTGGAAGTGATTATCCATGAAGGAAAAAATCGCCAAGTTCGGCGTATGACGGCTGCAGTCGGACATCCAACGTTGAGGCTGATACGTCACCGCATTGGGGAATGGCAATTAGCAGATTTGCAGCCCGGTGAAAGTAGAATACTTGAAGGTGATATTTCACTATAATTTCGAATAAGCAGAAAATAGGAGAGAGCTTTATGCAAGTGAATAGCAAATCTAGCGCATTTATTTTGGGTGTGTTTATTTTTCTAGGTTTGTCTACACTGGGATATTTTCTTGCGACAGCAGCGATAGATTTTAAACAATACGACCGTAGTGTCACTGTGAAAGGTTTGTCGGAACGTGAGTATCCTGCAGATATCGTTATTTGGCCGATTGAGTTTGCTTTAGCTGATAATGATTTGGAGCGTCTGTATCGAAGGATCGATGACTATACATATAAGATAAAAACATTCCTTGAAAGTAATACAATCAAAGCACAAGAAATATCATTTTCTGCACCAGCTATTACGGATAAAACTGCACAGCAATATGGGGGTGGCGCTGCACCACAATATCGTTACTCCGCAGTTCAGACGGTAACAGTATATTCAAATAATATTGAAGCGACACGTAGTGTAATGAGTAAGCTGTCTGAGCTGGGTAAACAAGGTATTGTATTCACAGGTGGCGGCTATCAGTATCAAACAGAGTATATATTTACTCGTCTGAATGATGTTAAACCTGAAATGATCGAGGAAGCAACTCGTAAAGCGCGTGAAGTGGCTGAGAAATTTGCTAAAGATTCTGAAAGCACTTTAGGTAAAATTAAACAAGCATCTCAGGGGCAATTCAGTATTAGTTCGCGTGATAAAAATAATCCGCATATAAAACGCGTTCGAGTAGTGTCAACTGTACAATATTATCTATCCGATTAAATTTCACTAATCTATGAGCAAATATAATTTTCCATATATTGCTTTATTTTTAGGCATGACATTAATGTTGGTGGTCTCATTTGGTGGCCAAGTGAACGATGCTAATATTACACGATTGCCGCTTTTGACATTGTTGATAATATGTGAGTTTGCTTTTTTTGTTACTGCAATTGGTGCTTATATATCTGCAAAACAAATATTTGATTCCGGATTTACCTGGATAAGGCTAATTGTAACTGCCTTATGTGGGTTGTCAGCGATTACTTTCCTAGTCAAAGGGATCGCTTTTTGGCCGCTGTAAATACCACCTGTTTTGTGTGGCTTGTTAAGATTAAATTTATCATCTGTTGCGTTAATAGTTGGAAATCTTGTTCCAATTATTGGTGTATTGTTTTTTTCTTGGGAACTGTTTCCAGTCGTTTTACTTTACTGGTTAGAGAATATCGTAATAGGTATTTTTAATGCTGTAAAAATGTTGACATGTGCTGATGCACAGGGCTTTTTCAAGAGAATATTTACGACTGCATTCTTTTCGGTGCACTATGGTTTGTTCTGCTTGGTGCATGGCGTATTTTTAGTTGACTTGTTTGGTGGTAAGGGTAATTCACTTGAGCAAGTGCCAATGATGATTCTTGCTAATGGTTTGAAATGGGCGTTATTAGCACTAATTATTAGTCATGCATTCTCTCTTTTGAGTAATTATTATTTACGTGGTGAGTATAAGCGGCTTTCTGTGTCAGATGTGATGTTTATGCCATATAAAAGAATTATTGTATTACATGTGTTTATTATATTAGGTGCTATGGTTTTACAAAGTTTTGGAGTGACTCAATCAGGTTTGATTGCTTTAGCAGTTATTAAAATTCTTGCAGATTTAATAGCGCATAATATGGAACATAAGAAATCTTATAATTATTAATCGCATGACCAAGTTGCAACCTGTCTTTAAAAATATACAAGAGCGCAATTATCAAAAAGTATGCGCCGACATGCTTGCATTTACTTGCCAACGTAATGAGAACACGATTGATGAGATATGGTTTGTAGAGCATGATCCTGTTTTTACTATAGGGCGTAATCGTAATGAGAGTAATTTGCTACGGGCAACAGATATTCCATTAATACATTCTGATCGCGGCGGTGATATTACCTATCATGGGCCTGGGCAGTTAATTGTATATTGTTTAATGGATATTAAGCGTTTGCATATTGGTGTTAAGTCGCTAGTACATGGACTGGAAGAAATAGTGATCGATTATTTGGCCAGGTTTTCAGTGACTGGCAGTCGAATAGAAAATGCACCAGGCGTATATGTTAATAATCAAAAATTAGCATCTCTAGGCTTGCGAGTGCGCAATGGCTGTGCCTTTCATGGTTTGGCTATTAATATTGATATGGATCTAACGCCTTTTAGTTATATACATCCATGTGGGTTAGAGGGTATGCAGGCTGTACAGTTAACACAATTAGGTATACAAGCATCGCGTGATCAGGTAGCGTTAGCATTATCTGAATTAATGCTTAAACAATTTTACTCGTGACATGAGTGTAACCAATAAACCAACTACTAATAAGCAGCGTGGTGCTGATAAAGTTTCACGTATTCCAATAAAAATCACTCCGTCGGAAAGTGTTCTACGTAAACCTGAGTGGATACGCATAAAAATTACTAATTCTGAGAAAGTTTCGGCGTTAAGAAAAGTCATTAAGGATCATGATCTTTACACTGTATGTGAAGAAGCTTCATGCCCAAACTTGAATGAATGCTATGCGAATGGAACTGCAACTTTTATGATACTGGGCGATTTGTGCACCCGGCGTTGTCCATTTTGTGATGTTGCACATGGTCGGCCTTTACCTCCTGACGAGAACGAGCCACACAAACTGGCGCAAACAATACAATCCATGCGGTTAAGATATGTAGTGATTACTTCGGTTGATCGTGATGACTTGAAAGATGGCGGCGCGGGGCATTTTCAAGCATGTATTGAACAAGTGCGAGAGCTAAATCCGGGAATTAAAATAGAAGTGTTAGTGCCTGATTTCCGTGGTCGTATGGATACTGCATTGGCGGCATTAAAACCACAGCTACCAGATGTGTTTAATCATAATTTGGAAACTGTGCCTAGGTTGTATAAGCAAGCTAGGCCTGGTTCTGACTATCAATGGTCATTGAATCTTCTGCAAAAATTTAAGCAGATTAACCCTTATATTCCAACTAAGTCTGGGCTTATGCTAGGTCTTGGGGAAGAGTTGGATGAAGTGCGAGAAGTAATGCAAGACTTACGTAAACATAATTGTGATATGTTAACTTTAGGTCAGTACTTGCAGCCTTCTAAGTACCATTTGCCAGTGATGCGCTATGTTACTCCTGATGAATTTGAGCAACTCAAACATGAGGGATTGGCGATGGGATTTGTAAATGTTGCCAGTGGACCTATGGTGCGTTCTTCGTATCATGCAGATCAGCAAGCGTCTGGGCATTAATATCAATTCTGTAATACATACTTATTAGCTGCGTGTAATCGATTAGCAGTGCCTACATCAAGCCACACGTGCGCATGGGTAGTATGCGCAAGTTAATCGTCATGTTATGACGCAAAAATTATTTCTGTATTGCATGCTTATTAGCATGCATGCAGTCGTGTAGCAGTGCCTACATCAAACTACACGTGCGCATGGGTAGTATGCGCAAGTCAATCGTCATGTCATGACGCAAAAATTATTTCTGCATTGCATGCTTATTAGCAGCATGTAGTCGTGTGGCAGTACCTACATCAAACCACATGCCCTCATATAATTCTGCACTAATAGATTTATTGTCAATGCACTGTTTAATAATGTCTAATAAAGGAAATGTTCTTTTTTCATGCTTGAATAAACTGGGGTCGATATAAGCAATACCGCTGTAAGTATAACGTTCTCCATGAGTATTTTTTAAATTTATCTCAGCAGGACTGAAGTCTCCATTAGGATGGTGCTGAGGGTTATTAACCATGATTAAGTGTATATGATTGTGTTTGAGTTTATGCTGTGCATTGAAATGGATGTCGCAAAAAATATCTGAGCTAATAGCCAAGAATGGCTCTTTACCTAGTAATGGTAATGCGTATGCAATCCCGCCTCCAGTTTCTAGTGCTTGTTCGCCTTCATCAGAATAGCTGATAGGTATACCAAATCGGCTTCCATCGCCTAGGTGTTGCCTTATTTGATTGCCTAAGTGGGCAGTATTGATAATTAAAGAGTCGAAACCAGCAGTAGCGCATTTTTTTACATGATGTTCAATTAAAGTGCTATTGCCTACTTTAACCAAAGGTTTTGGAATCTTATCTGTCAATGGGTGCAAGCGGCTGCCTCGACCTGCAGCAAGAATCATAGCTTTCATAAAAATTTTTGAACTAATTGGTTAAATTGGCTTAGTTCTGGGTACTTCTTGCTAATATCGACAATGTAATTAAGTGTGCGTGGTATATCGTTCAAATATGTCGGTTTGCCATCACGGTAATTTAGTCGACAAAATATACCCGTGGCTTTTAAATGTCTTTGAATGCCCATTAAATCAAACCAGCGGGCAAACTTTTCTAGCGAGTAATTACCATCAAGTTTTTTATAGAAATATTTTAACCAATTATCTACATTTTTTTGTGGCCAATCGATGTAACAATCCCTTAACAGAGAAACAAGGTCATATGTGATTGCGCCTTTAACTGCATCCTGGAAGTCAATAATTCCTAAACTATTGTCACCAAGCAGCATTAAGTTTCTGGAATGATAATCTCTATGCACAAATACTTGAGGTTGCTCAAGTGCATTGTGCTCAAGTAAATTAAAGCAAGATAGAATAATTTTTCTTTCATCATTGTTTAGAGATATATTTAAATGCTTGTTTAAATACCATTCGCTAAATAAATTCATTTCTCTTTGCAGTAGTGTGTTGTCGTATAATGGCAAGTTAGCACTATCAACATGTTGCATATTAATAATTTCATCCATTGCCTGCTTGTATAAGTTATCTACAGTATTTTTATTTAAGGCATCAAGTAGTAACTGATCTCCAAAATCTTGTTGTAAATAGAAGCCTCGGTCTAGATCAGCATTATAGATTTCAGGTGCTGGAATATTATTATTTTTAAGTAGTGATGCGATATCTATGAATGGCTGACTATTCTCGAATTTTGGAGGAGCATCTACTGCAATTACGCAAGCATTGTCTATTCCAAAAGCATGTTTAGCAGTGAATCTAAAATAACGACGAAAGCTGGCATCTCCAGAAACGGGGACGAAAGAGTCCTCAACAATGTCGAATTGTTGGCATATCCAGGTAAGTAATAATGTGGCACGTTCATCGGTCGTATGATTCATGTGGTTTGAAATATTCGCAGGCAAAATATGCTAGGGTGGAAAAATGCTTGTTTTTGAGTGATTTATCAGGCCGTTTGGTTAATTAAATAACAAATTTGCCGATATGTACTACTAGTCAATTATAAGTCAGTTTGACCTAGAATTTACCGTAAATTCCCGCACGCTTGGAGAAACTAATGAAAGCATCTGAACTATTTATTAAATGTCTTGGAAATGAAGGGGTTGAGTATATTTTTGGTATACCCGGTGAAGAAAATCTGGATGTAATGGATGCCTTATTAGATAGCAAGATCAAATTTATTACTACACGCCATGAGCAAGGTGCCGCCTTTATGGCCGATGTCTATGGGCGCCTTACTGGAAAAGCCGGCGTGTGTTTGGCAACGCTAGGTCCCGGTGCAACAAACTTAATCACTGGATTTGCCGATGCGGATATGGATCGTGCACCCATTGTGGCAATCGCAGGTCAGGGTGCAACCACACGCATGCATAAAGAGAGCCATCAAGTATTGGATCTAGTTAATTTATTTGAACCGATTTCAAAATATAGTACTCAGATACGCGCACCGCAAATCATTCCCGAAATTGTCAGAAAAGCATTTAAAGATGCGCAAATGGAAAAAC
>JANQKJ010000137.1 GCA_028281205.1 Gammaproteobacteria bacterium | reverse complement strand
TAACACTTGCTATTGGCGTGCAGCGCATGGCATCCCGCAATGCGATTACGCGACGTTTGCCAGCCGTGGAAACACTCGGTTCAGTGTCAATTATATGCTCTGATAAAACCGGAACTTTGACCCGTAATGAAATGACTGTACGTTCAGTCGTAACCGCAAAAGATACATTTGAATTAAGTGGCACCGGCTATCAACCTCGAGGTGGTTTTAACCACAATGGGCGTGAGATTCTCCCGGATCACCACCCACTTCTGTTACATATTGCACGAGCAGCCGCACTCTGCAATGACTCCATGTTGCACACAACCGGTTCTGACTGGTCGGTTGATGGCGATCCTATGGAAGGTGCTCTGTTAGTAGCCGCACTTAAGGCAGGTCTGGATTTAGAATTTGAATCCAAATCATTTCCCCGTACCGATGTTATTCCTTTTGATGCTGATCATCGTTTTATGGCAACAATGCATCATAGTCATACGGGCGAAGGACTCATCTACTTAAAAGGTGCTCCTGAACAGGTCATTAAAATGTGTTCTCAGCAACATGCGGTAGATAAAAACCAACCGTTAAATACCACTTATTGGTTAACGCGTATTGAAGAAATGGCTGCATTAGGACAACGTGTTTTGGCCGTTGCCTATAAACCTTCACCCGAACATTTACGCGAACTCACTTTTGACAACGTAGAGACGGGCCTTATTTTGCTCGGTATGTTTGGATTAATGGATCCACCCAGAGAAGAAGCCATTGTCTCTGTCGCTGAGTGTCAGTCTGCTGGCATTCGCGTAAAAATGATTACCGGTGACCATGGAGGCACCGCACGTGCAATTGCTAAACAACTTGGGCTTTACAATCACGATGACGTACTGACTGGTCGGGATCTTGATAAGTTGACGGATGAGGAACTGGTTAAGCGTGCACCAGACGTTGATGTTTTTGCACGTACCAACCCGGAACATAAACTTCGACTTGTTAGGGCATTTCAAGCCAGTGGTCATGTGATTGCAATGACCGGGGATGGTGTAAATGATGCACCTGCACTCAAGCAAGCTAACGTGGGCATAGCCATGGGCAAAAACGGTACTGAAGCTGCCAAAGAGGCAGCCGAAATGGTGTTAGTTGATGATAACTTTGCTTCCATTGATGCGGCAGTAAGCGAAGGAAGAACTGTCTACGATAACCTGAAAAAAGCCATAACCTTTCTATTACCCGTCAATGGCGGCGAATCATTTGCGATTATCTCGGCAATCCTCCTTGGTACAGCTTTACCAATCACACCGTTGCAGATCCTATGGGTAAATATGGTGAGCTCGGTCGGCTTGGCAATTGCACTCGCCTTTGAACCTGCCGAAGCAGATGTAATGCAGCGGCCTCCACGGCCGGCAAACGAGCCTATGTTGTCTGCATTTCTGGTATGGCGAATTATTTTTGTTTCCGCTTTATTTGTTAGCGGAATATTTGGCATATTTTTATGGACACACTCCAACGGCGCCACTCTTGAAGAAGCACGAACTTATGCAGTAAATACTCTTGTGGTAATGGAAATTTTCTATCTTTTCAGTGTCAGATATTTACGTATGCCTTCTTTAACTCTGAGAGGTTTACGCGGCACGCATGCAGTTTTAATTGCAGTATTTGTGGTTGTTATACTGCAGCTTATTTTTACCTATGCACCGTTTATGGAAGCATTTTTTGATACCCGTCCGGTCGACTTCATTCATGGCGCAGAAATCATCGGCGTGGGAGTTGCGCTATTTGCTATTCTTGAAATTGAAAAATGGTTACGTATTCGAATAATGGGCAGTAACCATATTTCCAGTAAAAATGATGTTACATAAAAACTACGCATGAAAAAGGTTTGATCATTAATGCTAGAAATCGTTTCTATCTCAGTTTTCTATGAAATTGCGGCACTTTTAGTGTTAGCTGCAAGCGTTGGACTTGTGGGTGTATTATTACGTCAACCACTCATAGTAAGCTTTATCGTAGTCGGTATCCTTGCCGGACCTTCAGCATTGAATCTAGTCCAATCGGAAGAACACATTAACTTACTTGCCGAATTAGGCATTTCAATTCTGTTATTTCTGGTCGGACTCAAACTGGACATTAAATTAGTACGTACACTGGGATTAGTCGCATTAATGACAGGACTTGGCCAAGTGCTATTTACTTCAGTGATAGGCTTTGGCATTGCAAAGGCCTTGGGGATGGATACGATCACCAGCCTTTATGTTGCCGTTGCACTTACTTTCTCCAGTACAATCATTATTGTTAAATTACTTTCAGACAAGCGTGAAATTGATTCACTGCATGGCCGTATCGCACTGGGTTTTCTAATTGTCCAGGATTTAGTTGTAGTGCTCGCCATGATTGTACTTTCTGCTATTGGGGTTGGCGCTGAAGGCGACTCCGCGCTGGGCGATATTGCCCAAATTTTTGCTTCCGGCATTGTAATGTTAATTATTGTCGGACTTTTT
>JANQKJ010000122.1 GCA_028281205.1 Gammaproteobacteria bacterium | reverse complement strand
TCCCGTGCTGCGCGCAGTATTGCCAAATCTTCTGGCGCCAACAATCTGCAGTCTTGGCGTGTGCAGACTGGCCATACACTTTACACACCAGACAATCCATTGTCGGTATTAAACGAAAATCAGAAAATGGATTTATTGCGCAGCGCAGATGCGACGGCACGCGCAGCGGACCCGAGAGTCAAGCAAGTGATGGTTAGTTTAGTCGGTACGCATGAAGTAATACTCATCGCGCGTAGCGATGGTACCTTAGCCGCAGATGTGCGTCCTTTGGTTCGTTTTAACGTTAGCGTGATTGCTGAACAAGATGGCCGACGTGAACAAGGGTCAATGGGTGGCGGTGGACGATACGACTATAATGAATTCATTGCTTCAAACTCTGCTGATGAATTCGCACGCGAAGCAGTGCGTCAAGCATTAGTTAATTTGGATGCAAAAGATGCACCGGCCGGCAATATGGTTGTAGTGTTAGGCCCAGGGTGGCCGGGGGTATTACTGCATGAAGCTATCGGCCATGGCCTTGAAGGTGACTTTAACCGCAAAGGGACATCAGCATTTAGTGGTCGTATAGGTGAGCGGGTAGCGAGTCCAGGTGTCACAGTAGTAGATGACGGCACGTTACCAAATCGACGCGGATCTCTAAATGTGGATGATGAAGGCACACCTACACAATGCACCACACTTATTGAAGATGGCATTCTAAAAGGTTACATGCAAGATAGAATGAATGGCCAATTATCAAATACTAAGTCAACCGGTAATGGCCGACGTGAATCCTATGCTCACCAAACCATGCCCAGAATGACTAATACTTACATGCTGGCAGGTCAGCATGACCCAGAAGAAATTCTTGCTTCAGTCGACAAAGGTTTCTACGCGGTTAACTTTGGTGGTGGCCAGGTAGATATTACTTCTGGCAAGTTTGTATTTTCTGCTTCAGAGGCTTACATGGTAGAAAACGGTAAAATCACTTATCCTGTAAAAGGTGCAACATTAATAGGCGACGGTCCTGATGTTTTAACCCGTGTGGGCATGATTGGTAATGATTTAAAACTTGATACTGGTGTAGGCACCTGTGGTAAAGAAGGACAATCAGTACCCGTTGGTGTTGGCCAACCAACATTACGCATTGATGGTATTACAGTAGGCGGTACACAAGCCTAAATTTTGATTTCTTAAATAAAATCCCTATGAGTAGAACACTGGAAAAATCTATCAGTGATGACTCCTTGAAGTCGTTACTTTCTGAAGCAGTACAATACGCTAAGGTAAATGGTGCTGATGCTATAGAAGTAGCCGCCAGTAATGATAAAGGTTATTCAGTCACTGCACGCCTAGGCGAAGTTGAAACTGTTGAACATCATAACCAACGTTCCATGGGAGTAACGGTTTATCGTGGTCATGCTAAAGGAGCTGCCAGTACTAATATTGTTTCATTAGATGCTATCAATCGGGCGGTTGACTCTGCATTAGAAATTGCTAAATACACTGCAGAAGATGAGTGTGCAGGTATTGCAGATGCCGAACTCATGGCAAACGATTATCCCGAACTAGACTTGGAGCATCCTTGGGAAATTGACACTGATACAGCATTAGAACAAGCAATTCGCTGTGAACAAATTGCACGTGATGATAAACGCATAGTTAATTCTGAAGGTGCGAGTGTTAGTAGTATTAGTACTCAACTGACGTATGCCAACTCACATGGTTTTGTAGGTGAGTATAGAGGAACACGACATAGTATAAGCTGTTCTGTCATAGCCGGTGATGATAACGGTATGCAACGTGATTACTGGTATAGCGTGGCGCGTGATGCAAAAAAATTACAAGCAGTTGAGTCTGTAGGTGAAATGGCGCGTGAACGCACAGTGCGTCGATTGTCTTCGCGCAGTATTAAAACTACCAGTGTGCCAATTTTATTTGAACCAACATTAGCAAGGTCTTTAATGGGCCATTTATTCTCAGCCATTAGCGGTGGTGCATTGTATCGTCAGGCATCGTTTTTAGTTGATTCCATAGGCAAACAAATCTTTCCTGAGTGGCTAACAATTAGAGAAGAGCCACATTTACTTGCCGCACTTGGTTCAGTGCCATTTGATAATGAAGGAGTAAGAACACAATCGCGTAGTATTGTTGAAAACGGTGTGTTGCTAGGATATTTATTGAGTAGCTATTCTGCACGCAAGCTTGGTATGCAAACTACAGCCAATGCAGGTGGTGTGCATAATGTTCAAATGACGCATAGTGACAAGTCGCAACAAGAGCTGCTTAAAGATATGGGCACAGGGTTAATGGTGACAGAGTTAATCGGTCATGGTGTGAATACAGTTACAGGTGATTACTCGCGAGGAGCTGCGGGTTTCTGGGTTGAAAACGGAGAAATACAATATCCCGTGCAGGAAATTACCATTGCCGGCAATCTGGCAGATATCTTCAAAGGTATTAGTGCTATTGGTAACGATACTGATACACGGGGTAACGTGCAGTGTGGGTCTATCTTGGTTGAAAATATGACGATTGCGGGGAGTTCATAGACTGTGTTGTGATTTTTTCACTGGCCTGAAACAGCGAACTTTCTTCAAGGTATACCATGTACTCAGTCTTACCTTCTTTAATTCTTTCAATCTGTAATGGCAAACCATAAGCATTGGGATCGGCCCATATTTTATATGAAGAATCATCTTTTATCCGCTCAATAATAATAGTGTTGCGTTGGCCATATGCAGTATTCAGAGTTTCACTGCCAACGTTAACGATTTCATACTGCCTAAGCTTGGCTTTAGAAATAATAGGCAGTGTCATCTGCTCAGGAATGCGATTAATGTTTGCCATGATGAGCAATTGTAATGTGAACTTGTCCGTAACTAAGTCATTAAGTGCAACATCAAGATGACGTTCCCTATATTGAGACTTTGCCTGTTGTTGATCCCAGTGATAAGAAACACGTTCACTTTTATCCGCTTCTTTGGTTTTGCGGATACGTTCGTAGAAAGTGGGCCGAATATGATTATCCAATAAGCTTAATTTTGATGTATCAGTGACATTGTTACTGCCTACAATAATAGAGGCTAAACCTGAAGCAGAAGAGTGTGAATGGTATGTCCAATTGTTTGTATCATCCTGAGTGAGTGTTACTTCTAACTTACCCATACTGATACCACCAACTTTTACTGCATATTTAGCAGTAAACGCAGGAGGCATATTGCTGGTGGAAAGTGGTAATAGCACTTCTGCATTTACCGTGTAGGAAAAACAAATTAGTGCGCTTAGCAAGTACTTTATAGTCAGTTTGATTTTTTTATTCATACTTTAATTTTACAACTGCAGTGGTGCAGTTAGCTTATTATCCTCGTAGTATGCATTACCATTTTCATAATGAATTTTGCCCTCACATAACCACTGCACACATTTAGGATAAATAATATGTTCTTTTTCTAGTACGCGCTTGGCTAGAGTTTCTGCATTATCATCCTCTAAAATGGGTACACTTGCCTGTAAGATCAACGGGCCGCCATCAAGTTCCATAGTGGCGAAGTGCACACTGCAACCATGTGACGAATCGCCGTTTTTTAGGGCTCTTTGGTGAGTATGTAGACCAGGGTACTTGGGCAAAAGAGACGGGTGAATATTAAGAATTCGGCCAGGGAAGTAAGAAATAAAAGTGTTT
>JANQKJ010000120.1 GCA_028281205.1 Gammaproteobacteria bacterium | reverse complement strand
GAGCCCGTCCCGAGGAGCCAAGTCAAGCCCACAGCAACAAATAAATTCACTGGACTCACGCTTGACTTGATTACCCAGCTCTAAATCAATACACAGAATTCAAGTAATATATTTCGCATTCGTTTTGCGGGCACTTAACACATAGCAAATATATATTGTTTGTAAATTATTCAAGCAAACAACTTTCTTTTTTGTTAAGCAATCAGTGGAATTTAAACTTTCAACTCTTGCAGATATTCAGAAAATTCACCGCCAATTTCGGCATGTTTCATGCCATACTCGACTGTCGCCTGTAGATAACCCAGCTTACTTCCACAGTCATAACGTCGACCTTCAAACTCATACGCGTAAACAGAGCGTGATTTGATTTGATTGGCAATCGCATCCGTTAACTGCAACTCTCCTCCCGCACCTAACTGTGTTTCTTCTAGTATTTTGAAGATAGAAGCATCAAGAATATAACGACCGACTACAGCAATATTGGATGGCGCATCTTCCGGCTTAGGTTTTTCTACAATACCGGAAATTCTCCACAAATTATCATTCACCTGATCCCCAGAGATCACACCATAACTCCCTACTGCCTCTTGTGGTACCTTCTGAACACCAATAACACCACTGCTTTCGCGTTCATAAATTTCTACCATTTGTTTAAGGCAACCTTTTGAAGAACTATCAATTAAATCATCAGCTAGTATCACAGCAAATGGCTCTGCACCTACTACTGGTTTACCACATAAAACCGCATGTCCTAAACCTAGCGCTTCTGCCTGGCGAATATATATACACGAAATACCTGGGGGTAAAATATTTCTTACCACTTCAAGCATTTTAGTTTTACCTTTTGCTTCTAATTCTGCTTCAAGTTCATAGGCTTTATCGAAATGATCTGGAATAGAACGTTTACTCCTACCCGTGACAAACACCAACTCCTCGATACCCGCATCGACTGCTTCTTCTGCCGCATATTGAATCAACGGTTTATCCACTATAGGTAGCATCTCTTTCGGATTTGCTTTAGTAGCCGGCAAAAAACGCGTACCCATTCCTGCGACTGGAAAAATTGCTTTACGGATCTTTTTCATAATTCTATATACTTAGAGAGTTTTCATTATTTAGTAAATGATACCTAATTGACTTAGTAACACAAACAAAAAGGGCCCGCTTAAAAGTGGGCCCTTTCTTTTTCAAGTATGCGTAATATCACTGTAGCAATATATTGTCCTGATTCTTTTCTAGCGTTGATGCGCCAATACCTTTGACATTAAGCAGCTGCTTTTGAGACTGGAAGCCTCCAATCTTTTCACGGTATTGAACAATCGCTTGTGCTTTTTTAATGCCTATACCTTTAAGATTGTCTGCAATCTCTTGCGCAGTTGCTTGATTAATATTGATTGGCGCTGCTAAAGACACTCCATTTATAGTGAGTGCGAATAGAATCATTAAACATAGGAATATTTTTTTCATCTTGTCTCTCCATTATTTTGCTTTACTACTTAATATGAACAACATGGAGTCTAGACAAGACAATAAACTCCGGTAAACGAACTTAGTGCATTACGCACGCGTGAACGCAGTAACAAACGTTTCAAGTGCAGCACATGGATCTTGTGCTTGTGTAATAGGGCGCCCCACAACAATATGTGTTACACCTAAATCAAGCGCATCTGAGGGACTTACAATTCTGTGTTGATCATCCTTACTATCACTAGGCATGCGTATTCCTGGTGTGACAATCATAAACTCGGGATCAGTTTGAGCGCGTATCATTGCAGCTTCCTGCGCCGAACTTACTACACCGTCAAGCTTGGCTTGCTGTGCCATTGCCGCCCATTGACTAACAACTTGATTCACTTCTCCATGCACGCCAATTGACCCAAGGGTTACTTGATTCATTGAAGTAAGAACAGTCACAGCAATTAGGTGGGGTTGTTGTTGGACATCGAATTTATCGATCGCTTCACGTGCAGCTTGCATCATAGGAATACCACCCAAAGCATGTACATTAATCATCCATACCCCTAAACGGGCCGCTGCTGCACAAGCTTGAGCTACAGTATTCGGAATATCATGGAATTTTAGATCCAAGAAAACCTTAAACCCACGTGCAACTAAATTTTCAACAAATACCGGGCCAGCAGTAACAAACAACTCAAAGCCAACTTTTAATGCACAGGCTTCAGGTTGGATTTTGTCGACGAATTGTAAGGCTAAATCTGGACTAGGATAATCCAGAGCGATGATGACCTTATGATGAGTCATTATTGCTTATGTTAGGCCCGAAAATAACAGCTAAAAAACTTCAAACAAGAATATAGAAACAGAAGGCTATGATTATTCGTTATCTTTGTTTCCAATGTCTTTGTTTACACGTTCGCGTAATTCTTTACCTGGCTTGAAGTGAGGAACATATTTACCTGGCAAAGAAACTGTTTCTCCTGTTTTAGGGTTACGTCCAACACGAGGGGGTCGAAAATGCAATGAGAAGCTACCAAAGCCACGAATCTCTATGCGCTCCCCTGAAGAAAGAGCATCACTCATTTGCTCAATCACACTCTTCACAGAAAGCTCAATATCTTTATGCTGTAAATGATTTTGCTTTTGTGCGATTTTTTCTATCAACTCAGATTTGGTTATTACATTCCCCACCGAACAGATCCTTTATATTGTTATAAATTTAGTCGCCCATCTGTTCCTTCAGAATATCTCCCAAAGAAGTAGAGCCTCCACCAGCATTACTGCTACTGTAGTCTGATAGTACATCTGCTTCTTCCTGCTCTTCCTTAGCTTTGATTGAGAGTGTTAATGCACGTGTTTTACGATCTACACCTATAAACTTGGCTTCAACTTGATCACCCTCTTTTAATACAGTGCGCAGGTCTTCAAGTTTATCACGCGCATATTCTGTTGCTTTAAGCACCCCATCAATACCTTCTGCTAATTCTATTGTGGCTGCTTTAGCATCCAGTTCTTTGACTACACCAGTCACAATTGTACCTTTGGCATGTTCTGCCAAATACGCAGAAAGAGGGTCTTTGTCTAACTGCTTAATGCCTAATGAAATACGTTCTCTTTCAGCATCAACGGCGAGCACGATAGCTTCAATTTCTTCACCTTTCTTGAAGTTACGAATTGCTTCTTCACCTGTATCACTCCAGGAAATATCAGATAAGTGAACAAGACCATCAATACCACCATCCAGACCAATGAAAATACCAAAATCTGTAATAGATTTAATTTGACCACTAACTTTGCTGCCTTTGTCATGAGTGGCTGCAAATTCATCCCATGGGTTTGACTGACATTGTTTAATGCCGAGTGAAATACGACGACGTTCTTCGTCAATATCCAATACCATGACTTCTTTTTCGTCACCCAGCGCAACTATCTTTGCAGGATTGACGTTTTTACTGGTCCAATCCATTTCAGATACATGAACAAGACCTTCAACTCCATCTTCGATTTCAATAAAGCAACCATAATCAGCAATATTTGTTACTTTACCAAATGTGCGCGTGCCTTCTGGGAAACGTCGCATTAAGTCAGCCCAAGGGTCAGAGCCTAATTGCTTAAGCCCGAGTGATACACGAGTCTTCTCTTTATCAAATTTCAACACTTTGACTTCAATTTCATCACCAATAGCGACAACTTCTGATGGGTGCTTTACCCGCTTCCATGCCATATCTGTGATATGAAGCAAGCCATCGACACCACCAAGGTCCAAGAATGCGCCGTAATCAGTTAAGTTCTTAACAATCCCCTTGACTACGCTGCCATCTTGAAGGCTTTCAAGTAGTGTTTCACGTTCTGCACTGTATTCAGTCTCTACTACTGCACGACGAGAAACTACAACATTATTTCTACGTTGATCAAGCTTGATAACTTTAAATTCAAGTTCTTTACCTTCTAAATATGCAGTATCTCGCACTGGTCTTACATCAACTAAGGAGCCAGGAAGGAAAGCTCTAATATCGGGTAGTTCAACTGTAAAACCACCTTTCACCTTACCAGTAATAATACCAGTAATTGTTTCACCAGATTCACTAATACGCTCTAACTCACTCCATGCCTTAGCACGACGTGCTTTTTCACGCGATAGACGTGTTTCGCCATAACCATCTTCAACAGCATCTAGCGCAACTTCAACTATATCGCCAACAGCGACATTAGTTTCACCACGCTCATTTTTGAATTGATCAATTGGAATAACGCCTTCTGACTTAAGGCCCGCATTAACAACAACTACATCATTTCTGATGTCTACAACAGTTCCATCGACAATGGAACCAGGTTTCATATTTAGATTAGAAAAACTTTCTTCTAATAATTCAGCAAAACTTTCACTCATAATAAAATTAAACTTCAACAATAAAGGTTAGTTAAAATTCGATTCACTCTACTTAATCTATAGACAAACGTTGTTTAACGTATGCAGCCGAGTTTTCGACTACGGCTTCAATAGACATTTGTGTAGAATCAATCACCCATGCATCTTTGGCCGCAACCAAAGGTGCCGTACTCCGCGTACGGTCGCGCTCATCTCGCGCACGAATGCTGTCGAAAAGGTGGTCAAAATTAGCACTAATTCCTTGATCAATCAACTGTTTATATCGCCTCTGCGCTCTTTCTTCACAGCTTGCATCTAGAAATATCTTTACCTCAGCCAATGGAAACACCACTGTCCCCAGGTCCCTGCCATCCCCTACCAGTCCTGGTAGCATCTGAAATCCTCTTTGTAGGGCCAATAGTGCTTGTCTGACCTCACTAATAACTGCAATTTTAGAAGCTAAATTAGAGCATTCCTCAGTCCTCAAACCAGCATCGATATTCTCACCCCCGATATGAGCCATAAAATTTTCACTCTGCGGGAATGAC
>JANQKJ010000114.1 GCA_028281205.1 Gammaproteobacteria bacterium | reverse complement strand
GTGGGCCGTAAAACTCAAACTCAAGCTGAATGGATTTTTGAGTTTGATAGTGCATATCGTTTACTCAAAGAGCAATTCGGTACTAAAGACTTGGTCGGGTTTGGTTGTGAAGATTCACCAGCAGCCATTTCAGCAGCCGGTGCGTTATTGCAATATGTTAAAGACACTCAACGCAAAGCATTACCTCATATTACTGGTTGTCGTGTGCAGCGAAATGATGAATATATTATTGTCGATGCGATTAGCCGTAAGAATTTAGAAATTGATGAATCGATTGATGGCGGCAATAAACATTGCTTAACAGGCGTAATTGATTTCACCCAAACCGCCATGGGCGCACGTTGTTTACGGCGCTGGATTGGACAACCCTCATTAGATTTTTCAGTATTAAGAAACCGCTATCAGGCCATTGATACATTAATTCAGACAAAAGTTTTCACAGACTTACAAGATTCTTTAAAGCTTATTGCAGACATTGAACGCATTCGTGCACGCATCGCGATTCAAACAGCCAGGCCGCGTGACTTAACTGCTTTGCGCGACTCTTTGCATCAGTTACCTAGTATACAAAGCTTATTACAAATATTTACTGAAGGTAGAATTAACATTTTACAGTCTGAGTTAGATACACCCGATACCTTAGTAAATTTATTAACTTCTTCGTTACAAGATGAACCCTCTGCATTTATTAAAGATGGTGGCGTAATTGCTTACGGCTATGATAGTGAACTGGATGAGTTGCGTACTCTACATACCAATGCAGATGATTACTTAATACAGTTAGAGCAACGCGAGCAACAAGAGACGGGGATATCTACGCTTAAAGTCGCTTACAATCGGGTACATGGTTACTACATTGAAGTCAGCAAGCTACAATCTGAAAATATTCCTGATAGGTTTACCCGCAGGCAAACATTAAAGAATGTTGAACGTTACATCACACCAGAGTTAAAAGAATTTGAAGACAAAGTACTTAGTGCCAAAGAGCGCGCTTTAAGTCGAGAGAAATATTTATATGATCAAATTCTAGAACAGTTATTAGAATACCTGACACCATTACAGACAATTGCTCACGCCATTGCGGAATTAGACGTATTGGCATGTTTTGCACATGTGGCATTAACATTTAATTATGTTAAACCTGAATTAGCGGATGGCATTGGCATTGAAATCAAGCAAGGCCGCCATCCCGTAGTTGAACGTATTCAGGACTCGCCTTTTGTGGCAAACGACATCCAACTCACACCCGATAAACGCTTACTATTAATTACCGGGCCCAATATGGGTGGTAAATCAACTTTTATGCGTCAAACTGCGTTAATAACAATTTTGGCATTTGCTGGTTGTTATGTTCCGGCACAGGCAGCGTGTTTAGGAGCGATTGACCGTATCTTCACACGTGTGGGTGCAGCCGACGACTTAAGTACTGGCCGATCAACATTCATGGTGGAAATGACCGAGGCGGCTAATATTTTAAATAACGCCACCGAAAAAAGCTTGGTACTAATGGATGAGATTGGCCGCGGCACAAGTACTTTTGATGGTCTATCTCTGGCCTGGGGATGTGCACATCATTTACTAGAGAAAAATCGTGCGCTCACTACCTTCGCAACACATTACTTTGAACTTACTTCTCTGGCTAGTGAGGTGCAAGGTGCGGTCAATATTCATATTGATGCCATTGAACATGATGACGAGATTGTATTTCTGCATACTGTCAAACCCGGCCCTGCTAATCAAAGCTATGGACTGCAAGTTGCACAATTAGCCGGCGTACCTAAAAGTGTTATTAAAAGTGCAAAACAGCGTTTGACGCTACTTGAACAACAAGCCCAATCCAAAGATTCAGTTCAGGCACAACTACCTTTAGCGATTGAAACAGAAAATGATAGTAATGCTATTGCAGAGAGATTAGCTGAGATTAAACCAGACGAACTCACACCTAAGCAGGCATTAGAATTATTGTATGAGTTAAAACAATTAGCACAAGATTAATTATTAAATATTGGTTATCCAGCGTGTTTGATATGGCGCTAGCTCAATTGTATCATCCAATTTTTCCAGCTGTTCGCCATTAATTAAATCATACCAATTTTCAGTGCTAATCAGGTTAATATCCAGCAACGACAAACTCAGCATTTGGTTTGAAACATTATTAATACAAAAAATACTCTGACGCCGATCCATACTTTGACGCCAAAAACCAAAAATCTGATTGCCCAAATGCAAAGTAAACTGGGTTGCATTAGGATGAAAAGCTGCTTGTTCACGCCTAATAGCAACTAGGCTACGCAATCGATTATAAATACGTGCATGCTGGGTGGTTTCATCATTTAACACCTCAACTAACTCATCATACTGCCAACGATGCCGGTTAATAGTGCGATTACGCTGCGTACTTTCCAGTCTTTCATAATCATTCCCGGTAGCAAGCAAACTATGAATATAAAATGCCGGGATTCCTTCTAATGCTAGCATTATTGCATGCGCACAAATAAATCGATCTTCCCCAAACTCGTCTGCACCTGCAGCTGTGCCTTTCAGTGCATCATATAAAGATATATTTATCTCATATGGCCTGACATGCCCGACCTGCCCATTACGCCAGGAAATTTTTCCACCAAACGATTGCATGGTGTTGATCAGTTTTTCAATTTCATCTTCTCGCATTAATCCTTCTGCAGGACGTAAACCAATGCCGTCATGCGAAGCAATAAAATTAAAGTAAGCAGTGCCATGTTGTGCGGGCGGCATACTCATCATCCATTGTTTCAAATAACCACAGTCACCCGTTATTAATGTATTTAGCAATAAAGGCGGCAATGAGAAGTTATATACACAATGTGCTTCATTGGCATTACCAAAGTAAGACAAGTTTTCACGGTTGGGAATATTAGTTTCTGTAATAATCATGGCATCAGGCCGAACATGCTCAATCAAAGTTCTTAACAATCTAACCACTTCATGTGTTTGGCTTAAATTAAGACAACTGGTACCAATAATTTTCCATAAGAACGCTACTGCATCTAATCTGAATATACGAACTCCTCTATCCAAATAGAAACGTACTATTTTTACAAACTCAAGCAATACATCTGGGTTAGCAAAGTTCAAGTCAACTTGATCATGACTAAAGGTGCACCACACATGTTTATCACCATCAGCAGTTTCTACCGCATGTAACAACGGATTGGTCCTAGGCCGTACTACTTCTGATAAATCATCATCTGGCGAAGCGGTAAAAAAATAACCTTTCCCTGGCTCTACACCCTTAAGAAAGTTTTGAAACCAGCCACTGCGACTTGAGCAATGATTTATTACCAAATCAGACATTAGGTGATAACTATGTGCAATATCAGAAATATCATTCCAACTGCCATGTGCCTCGTTGACTTCCTTATAGTCCATAACAGCAAAGCCATCATCAGAACTGAATGGAAAGAATGGTAGGATATGTACAATATTAATCGTTTTTTTAAACAGACTATCAAGCGCCTTATGTAATACATGCAAAGGTGCAACACCTTCCTCGCGCACGGTATCAGCATAAGTGATCATCGCGATATCTGCCTGATCCCAGTAATCATGATGCGCAACCGGTGTGCATTGTTTGTTTCTTAACTCTGCAGCATCAATGATAGCCTCTGCAAGTTGTTGATAGTCATTTACTTCGCTAACGTCGTCATAAATAGCTTCAACATGCAAAACAATGCGCTGTGTCAACGCGTGCAATAGTTCACTCATAAAATATTATTTGGAAAATTCTTGGTTATCTTCTTCTACGGCTTGACGCAGGCGGGAAAAAATATCTGGTATGGCACTTGCAATACGGTTCCAGCTAGGAATAAAAGGTGTTTCCATTGGAT
>JANQKJ010000113.1 GCA_028281205.1 Gammaproteobacteria bacterium | reverse complement strand
AAAACAATATCTGATTGCTCTAGATAAACAGCCTAGAGCTAACGAACCATTAACTGGCTTGGTCAGATTATACTTATCTCAAGATATGGAAGATAAAGCCATTGCCTTACTTAACCAGTATATTAAAGATGATCCTGAATATTTAGTACCATATAATTTGCTTGGTGAGGTGGCATTATCTAAGCAAGATTATGTGTTAGCTAAAAACAGTTTTGAGTCAGCGATCAAAGTAAACGATCAATGGTGGGTGCCTTATCGTGGTCTTTCTTTAACATATATCGCGCAAGGTGATAGAGAAAAAGCAATTCGTGCCTTAGAGCAAGGCTATAATCGTGGTGCAGGAACCGAGAGACTTGGTCTCGAACTAGCCCTAGCATATTATCAGCAAGGCGATAGAGCAAAAGCTATCTCTACCTATGAAAATATTATTGAAAAAGTACCAACTTCTGTATTGTCAAAAAATAATCTAGCTATGATATTAGTTGATAGTGAGGCTAGTGCTGAAGATATTAATCAGGCTATTGTGTACGCTAACGAACTAGAATCTATCAATCAAGCGGCTTCTTTAGATACTGTAGGATGGGTAAATTATAGGGCGGGAAATATAGCCAAATCTATAGAAATACTAGAACGGGCAGTGGCGTTAGCACCTAATGCAGCAGAGTTACATTACCATCTTGGTATGGCGCATACAGGTGAAGGTGGTGATATAGCTAAAGCTAAAGAGCACTTGAAAATTGCTTCTGAATCAGAACAAGAATTTCCCGGTAAAGATGAAGCTATAGAGATATTAAAAACTTTGTAAGTATTTGCTAGTGTTTTAAATAATATGGCACGAGTTTATCAATATCATGCTGATTAAGTGATTGTTGTAAGCTTTGTTTAAGTTGAAACTCTACCTGGTCGATTAATTCTTGGCTATGGACTAGATTGTTTTTCGCAAGTTGTTTTTCGGCTTCTAACAATAACTTTTCTGTGTCCCGCCACAATGCTTGTTGTTTTGCTGCGCCATTTATGCGTTCTTCAAGTGAACTTATATGATCATGCAGTTTTTTGTTGTTATTTTCTATGCTTAAGGACTGTAAGGGTACTAATAAAATTGAAACAAGGCTGAATAATAGAATTAAATTTTTCATAGTTAGAATATTATCGTCTTACAGAAGGGCCATTAATGGGCAGTCCATTATTCATATGAGTATGGAAATATTCTAGGTTGCGGTATGTTTCACTTTGTGCTGCTAAAGGCGCTGCGCGTACTTGTTTATTACAACCAATATAGCGTTTATGTAGAGGTCCCAGTGCCCCCCATTTATTTCTATAAGTTGGCCAGCCTGTAGTTTGGCCAAGTGCGGGACCTAGTGATTCAGTGCGTAATTTTTTGCCAGCATTGTCGAAGTGGCAATGAAAACATGCAAAGTTTAGTTGCCCTCTACGGGTGAAATAAAATTTCTTTCCTGCCTGGTAGGCTTTTAAAGCACTATCATTGGATACTTGCACATTGATTAAATTTCCACGACTTTCATTGGCAATAAATGCCACTAGACTATTCATTTCTGTACTCAGGTAATCGTATTCTTCTAAATTGGCTTGTTTACGGCATAAATTAATTGCATAAGGTATAGTAATTACAGTTTGTAATTCATCATTCCATAATGGGTATAAATGCTTAATGCCAGGTCCTTCTGGAAAACATGTTTCATAGGTGCTTGCATATTCTTGCCATAATATTTGGCCGCTATCGATATGCATTTCATAGGGAGGGAATTCCTCTAGCGCTTCCCAGTTTTCACGTGCTGTCATATCTAGTGCATAAACACCATTGGCAAATTCAGCAAACGCTATATCAGGAAAGCGTTGTTTAAAATAGCCTTGTATTAGCTCTAAGTCTTTTTTTGGCTCATTAAGTTGTGACTCGGCATTCGATAGAGAAACACCAAGGCAAAGGTAAGCAATAATAAAATAGCAAATATTCTTATACATATTTATATGTATAAACTAACCGCCACAACCACCAATGGTCACTTTGATACTTTTTGAAGCAGTGAAAAATTCATTATTCTTAGTTGTTATAAGTGCAATAATATTGGAAGATTTTGCCATCTTTACCCTTGTTGATACGTAGGCTTCCAGTTGAGTGTTAATATCAAAAGAAGAAGTAAGAGGGCTGGGATTATTGTCAACTATGATAGAGATACTTGTGACATCTGGAATAGATGCATCAACCGTGATCGGTACTACAGCTCCATTCTCAGCAATTTCTGGTGCTTTAATGTAAATATTTTCACTTTCAGTTGGAGTAGTATTATTAGTCAGAGAACTAAAGACCTCATTAAGTTCTTTGTGTGTGAATAAAGACTCCTGCCACTCTGAAAATACTCTGCTAATACTACCTAGCATAGATAAAGCAGCTACACTTATGACTTGTAATAAGAAATTTCTTTTATTGCTATTTAACATTTATTGCTACCTATAATGAGTAAATAAATTTTACAACTTGGTCAATTTCATCTTCACTAAGTATTTTATGTTTGCCAAAAGGTGGCATGACTGTATATGGATTGAATTTAGTTTCATCCCAGATTCTTTCGCGAAGTAGTTGTATATTTGGGTAACGTTGTTTCATATTTGATAACTCGGGGCCTATGTTGCCAGGGCTTTCTCCGCCAGCAATTGCATGGCAGGCAAGGCAATTCCCTTTGGAGCGATCAAAAGCGATACTTTGACCATCATGATTGGCTAATGTTTGTGATGCTAGCGCGAATAGACTTAAACTTAAAAATAGTCTGCTAGTGTTGAGTCTACAAAACATGCAAAGCGTTATCTCTCGAGTAATTAAGAATATAAGCCTAGTCTTTTAAAAGGAATATTACTTAGCTATTGTATGATAACGCGAGTCAGAACGCCTATCTACTTGTTTAGATTTTACATCGGTATTGGTAGGTGGATTCAACGAAAGTTGAATTTTTTGAAAAATTTGATTGGTTTGAGTGCGTATTTTTTTATGCATGATTCCCTCAGCTCTGTAACGGCAGGGCTGGGGAATCATTAGTTTAAGTATGATTTTATTGGGGTTTATATAGTTTAGCGATACGATATTCTAAGGTTCGTAACTTATTGTTATTTATAAGAATATTTTTACTCTGTGGAGCTTGCAATTGAATTGAGTGTTGGTCAATCCTTGAAGTTGTCAGATCAGATGACTCGAATGCGACGTATATCACTGGTTTGCCTGTCCATTGTTTGGGGTTTACCCATTGTTCGTACATAGTAGCTGTTCGACCGATGGCGTTTCTTGAAACAATGTTATCAACTTGTTTATCTGCGTCATAAAAACGTAGTGCACTTGCAATGGACCATTTGCTGAGACCGACTATGAGTGGTTTTTGACCGGTTTGTTGTTCGACTGCTTGCTCAATGGCATGTAGATCTTGTGCTGTTTGCTTCCAGAAGTAATGAGCTGTGATATTAGTATCAATTTTGATTGGTAATCCCAATGCTGCGTAGTGCAATAATCCGCCATAGATTAAACATAGTCCAGCAGCAGAATATAATGTTAAAGAAGTAAAAAGTTTTTTATGGATAAATCCTGATGTTGGGCTAAGAGCAAAGGCTAGTAATGGGATTGAAAGTAACCAAATCGGTGCTGTCCAATGAAAGCGTGGGTAATGATTCAGGCTGAAATATATGTAAACAATTAAAGGGGCAAGTGTAAATATTAAGAAATATTGTCTATATAAACGCTGTAAATCTTTATTATCTAGTTTATTACTAATTAAAGCTGATAAATTCTTGTAAGCACTAACTACAAACATCAGCATAAAAGGCGAAAGTAAAATCAATAAATGTAATATGAGGTAGTGTGTGGAAAATACGGATTCTCTGTCTAAGCGTCTTGTGGTTTGGAATAAGAATGAGCTCCATTCATTTTGTGCATTCCAGTAAATCGTTGGAGAAAATATAATAAACGAAATAATTCCTGCTATATATACTATTGGTTTTTTCCACCATAAACGTAATTCACTATTAACAATAATAAAAATAATCATGCTTATCGCTATTAATGCTATCGAGTATTTTGATAGCATGCCGAAACCAATACATGCGCCTAGGCCTAACCATGATAATGAAGATTTATTAATCACTATGTTGGCAACTAGAAATAAAGATATTGCCCATAGCATTACTTGCAATGCATCAGTGGTTGCAAGAAATCCTGTGGCAGCTGTGAATGGCAGAGTGGAAGTAATAAGTAGTGAGATATAAGCCGAAGTTTTATCAAACAATAGTGAGGTTAGGCGAAATATAAAATATAAAGTGACTAGTCCAGTGATATAAGGGAGAATTCTTACACCAAATTCATTATCGCCGAACATACTGGTTCCTAGCCATATTACCCATGCGATCATAGGTGGATGGTCTAAATAGCCAATGCTCAAGTGCTCTTTATAATTCCAATAGTAAGCTTCATCCGGAATTAATTCGGTAGTACCTAAATATAAAAATCTTAAAACAATAACAAAACCGGTACAGGCAATAGCTAACACACGCCAGTTAATCGAGCTATGTGCTTTATCTAGGCTGCTATTTGTGGGGAAAACAATAAATGATGCGCCCAGAAAATTAATAACTGCTGCGGCTATAATAGCAGGGAAAATGGCTATATTTGGATCTATATGGAATAGATTAATGAGTACAGCTAATACGCCCCCACGAATTGTAAGAGCTAGCATGCCAAAGAAAATATATTTTACGGCCCGATGGACCCAGCTTGATAGTGAATTATGGGAAAATTTGAATGACCAGATTGAGTTTAGTAAATAATTAAATGTTGCTGCAATAAAAAAACTAGTGATATGCGCATTACTAACTGTCCAGCCGTTAGACATGAAGGTGCGAAAAAAAAGTGCATCAACAATCACTCCCAAAATACCCACAGTCATAAATTTACCAGTAGTTGAGCCTGTTACTCGGCCGCCGCTTAATTCAAGTAAGCGCTGGAAATACTGGAATAATTGTTTGCTAGATAGTTTTGACTCTCCAAGTACTCGATCAGTGAAAACAATGGGTGATTCGGTCACACGATATTTATCTAATCCGGAGGCAAGTAATTCAAGTAGTACTTTGTATCCTTTGGCATTGTCATCAATGCTGGCAAAGCATTTTTTACGACAGGCAAAGAACCCTGATGTTGTGTCTTTTACATCAGTCAATACGCGTGCAGGTAGGCCTCCGATCCAGGATAATAAGCGTCTATGAGCTGGCCAATTGCTAATACCGCCATTCTTTATATAGCGGCTGCCGACCACAACATCATGAGTATTGTTGATTAAAGGCTTAAGTAAATTAGGTATTTGCTCAACTGGATGACTCAGGTCAGCATCCATTACCAATACAAATTCAGTGTCAATACTATTGACACCATCGAGAATGGACTGGGTTAAATCTGCAATTCCAGTTCTTTGTAATACTGAAATGTATTCATGTTTCTGGTGCCATGTATTAATTTTACTCACAGTGTCATCCTGTGAGTGATCATCGACAAATAAAATATCGATGTGGCAGTCGGCCACTATAACTTGGGTTAATTTTTCCAGTAGTGGGTCAATATTCTGCCCTTCATTCAGCGTGGGAATGACAATAGTAGCACTTTGCATTGTAGTGGGCTGGTTAAATTAGAGTGATACTTACTTGATATAAATATTAGAGAAATGATACCAGAAATCTGAATTGTATACGTCTGGTTTGCGGTGAATTCTACAATGAAAGCCTATGCTCAATTCTTCCCATGATTTCTGGTGATTAATAACTTGCCATAGCAGTTTTGCTCGCACTTTAATTAATAATTGCCTTTGGGTAATAGCATCTGTTTCATAGCGCTTATTGATTTCATCACTAGTCAGTTTTTCAGGTTTACAGGAGCCTGAAAAATTAATGATTAAACCATGGTCAAGTTGACTGAAATCGCAATCACAAGGGATTAGATATAAAATCAGCTCATCCGTATATTTGCAATGTTCAAAATATTCCATCAATTTTTGGAAAAATAAAGCAATGTCGGGAAAATTTTCATATGATAAATATTGATCTATCGTTTCTGATGCAATGTGATCTGCTCTCTCAATATTAGTATTGGACGTAATAATTGATGAGTCAATGCGAATGTGGTCAGTGATAGTGGGATCGATAAATACGATCTCAGGGTGTTCTGGCTCAATTAGTTGTTTAATATCATGAGGGGAATTTTTTTTATTATTCTTTTTAATAAATTGATCGCGAGGTGCATCTTCAGAGAAATAACCTGCATATGGCATATATGACCTTGGCTTACAGGCCAGAATATATTTAAGTATGGATAGTTTGACAGATTTGTGCCGCTTGGAAGTGATTTCAAGTTTTTTGTCGTGGTTATAATGGTCAAATGTCCAAGGGTGTCCAGAAGCACCTGCGGCAAAAGAGGTTGCTAAGAAATCAATATTTTTTGGTAAGTGATAGTGATTCAGTGCTGAAGAATCAACTGTGATTACAGCTTGTTTCTTGCCGTAACTTATATAAAGACCACTATCGTCTCTAAAATCACCAGATTTAAGGATGGAGATAAATATTTTATGTTTGCCAACCTGAAATATTTGGTTGAAAGCTAAAGGTATTATATTTTTAAAACCAATATTCTTTAATGGGGTCTCTGTGGATTTGGTTTTAAAATCTGGGATTACAATGGGTATATCTGGTCTATGTTCATATAAGTAAAGTAGAGACTCTTCATGCATATGGTCTGGATGATTATGAGAAATATAAAGCAAATCTGCATTTAATAATTGCTTTAATGCATCATTACTTGGAGCAGGCTTGTGCCACCATGCATTTAAGAAACATGGGCCTTTTAACCACGGGTCGGTGACGATGTTGATGTCACCACATTTAAATAATAGACTGGCGTGAGCAATGAATCTTATATCTATTTCTTGTTCTTTCTGTTGTTTATATAAATCGTCTGGTAATTGTAAATATGTATCATATTCTTCAACATTAATGGTGTTATTAGAAACATCGAAATTGAGAGTGCCTTTTTTTACGTTTACATTAGTATAATGTAACTTCTCCAAGTCTAACTTCCAGCCATGAAGAGGACATAGAGCGGTGTTTTTTTCAGCGCATGGCTCAAGTGTTCCATTAGCATGATCGCATATTCTCGAGGTTACCCATTCTATTTTTTTGTCTGGTGTTAATTTGATGATATGTTGCTCAGAAAAATTAAATCCAGGCGATAATTCATCAATATTATAAATAGTAACGTGCGCAGATTTTTGGTTTACGCCAATGAATGTACCTGCATAGTTAACTGATAATGCTTCTTCTTTCATGAGTGTATGTTCAAATATTTAGTAGATAATTATCTATTTATAATAAATACATCATCAGCAATTTTATTGATTCTAATATTTGAGAAATTTCCTGTTAAAGAATTGAGACGTAAAATTTTTTCGTGCAAATAATCAGTATCCACTGTAGGGAAGCGATGTTTATGATATTCAACGCTATTTCGACTTGAAGTTTTTCTGCTTTTAAGTATTTTTATGAGTGTTCTAACGTTATTATGAGTTTTGCTGGGAAGTTTTGTAAATAGATTTTTATGCTGGTAATTTGTATTAGTATAGTTTTCGCTTAATATTTTAATAATTTTATTGCAAGAAAAATCTCCATTCAAACTACTAATATGAGAGTCAAGTACAGATTGATTGTTAGCTTGTTTTTTTGTTTTATCGCTTAGTATATCTGCTAGTTTTTCAGCTAGAGATTCATTAGAACTGGCAATATCGCATAGTTTTTTTGGTAATTTATCATCGATAATATCGTTAGTTATCGGGTAATAACCTAAGGTGGGCGTTTCTAGTATTGTCGCTTCAATAGATGTAGTGCAGCCGTTAGAAATTAATGCTTTAGCGCCCATAATCCATGGGATGACATTGCCTTGATTACACACAGTAACATTTTCTAATGGTTTAAGTTGTTGCTGCCAAAAGTCTATACTTTCTGAGGGATGTGGTCTCAAAATAAAATGCATATTAGGAAACGATTCGGCTAAATAAGGCACTAACTTTTTAAAGTAAGTAAATAAAGATTGCTTATGAGAATATCGCTTGGAAATAAAAGTATCGTTAGTGTTAGTGTTAAAGTTTTTGTCACGATTTGCCTCTTGTGTGCCAACATTAGGAATAAAATGATTCACTTGGCCAAAATTCGTATTGATTAAAATATAATTAGTATATTCTTTGAGTAATGCATTTCTCTCAGGTGAAAAATAGTCTTTTAACTCAGGTCTTAGTAGGTCAATTCTAGGATTGCCGACTTCATGTATCGGCTGATTTTGATAATGTGGGTACTGTTTGAATACTTGAGCATCACTTTGTCCCCAACTAAATAAGTGGTCTATGTGTTTGAATGTGGCTGGAGAGAGGCGGTGGTCATAATATTGTTGATCAGGTAGTCTGACTAATGCTTCCTCATCCCACGCGACTATACGGTGGCCCAGACCATTTAATATTTTGAACATTCGGTTGCTAAAACGACGCATACTTTTAGCAAGATAAATCGCATTATCAACTTTTGATGAATAGAAGTGTATATGTGCACGTGACCCAATAATGCATTGGAACCCTTTTTCGGCAGCTGTGCATGCAAGGAGAAGTTTGCCGTCTAATTCGCGCACCTGGCTTTCAACTGGGATGAGTAAAGTATTAAATTCTCTGTGCATATTTACTATTCTGTCATTAATACTTCTGCAAGTTTTAGATCTATCTCTTCATCTATATTAACAATTGGTCTGTCAATAATTAATGCAATGCATTTTTCTTGCATAAGGTTGTTTTTTTTAATCAGACTCTCACGTGTAGTGGCATAACATATGCCATTGCGATGATAGTAGTTGGGGATTTCTTGCCTGATAGAATACTTGATTCCATCTTTGAGATAAGGTTCTATAAAGCCAGTGTTGGATACTTTTAATGTTTTATGTGGTGTGTAATGACCAGGAGTTTTGCTGACTGTAGCAACTGTATATGCTTGTTCTTTTAAAAGTAAGTCAATCGCGTCTTTTATATCTTGTGGAGTTCTTAATGGACTTGTGGGTTCGAGAAGAATAGATATATCGAATTTTTTTTTATAATATTTTTCAGATTCTAGCCAGGCATGTTTCCACATGTCGATGGATTTTGTGCTATCACATGCTAGTTCACATGGTCGCATAAACGGTGTATCTATATTTAGAGCTTGTGCATGGCTGCGTATTTCATCGCAGTCAGTTGATAAAATAATTGTATCAATCCATTTTAGAGATTGAGCGCATGTTGCTGCATGCTCAACTAGAGACTTACCATTAATCTGGCGTAAGTTTTTCTTTACAATACCTTTACTACCGCCACGTGCAGGTATTACAGCAAGAATGTTTTTATTTTGTAATGACATAAGTGTGTTTATGTCATTAACTTTTTTTGGCCAAAATAGAAAAACCAACCGGGAACTTTGTATGTTTGCGTACCAAATTTTCGGTGAATTCTGTGTCCCATTGTTTGAGCTTGGGCCAGTGCTCATTATAAAACCAAGCTGCAGTTTCTTGGCGTTGTTTTTCAGGTAGATACTCTAACGCTTGAAGCCAACAATAACCAATTGCACTGAAAGGGCCGCCATCCAGTTTGGTATCAATAGGTTCTAGTCCTACTTTGCGCATAATTTCGTGCATTCCATAGGGTGTATAACGTAAGTAGTCATCAGGAATTTGATGTAATTCCCTTAAGGTAGGTTCAAATACAAAAACCTTGCCATTTGCTTTAGTGATGCGCGCCATCTCACTAAAAAGCGCTTCTTGATTGGCGATATGATGAACCAGATTAGGCACTAGAACTAGATCTGCAATTTCACTATCTAGCCCAGTATTTTCAATGGGAGCGCGTGTTGAAATCGGAACTTGCAGAAAATCTTTATCGAGTACTTTATCTTTATTATATGCACCTCGCTCGTCAGCGCTCTCGGGGCTGCTGTCAACAGAGATAAAGTTTTGTTGATGGAAGTATGGACCAACAAGGCTATAGCCACCATACAAAAGTCCTCTTTCTAAAGACACAACAGTTGAACCTGGTGGCTCCGTATTTGCTAATGATTTAACTTCTTTTAGAAGTAGCTCAAAGTGGGGTAAGCGGTCAGTCAAAAATACTTTATTTGCAAGTACTTGGCTGTGCTTATCAATTTGTTCTTCGGAAAAACTCATAGTGCTTATTGTACAAGAAAAATATGTGGTGAAACCTGCTTAATCTTAATATTCGAAGGGCTGCCTATAATTTGAGCGAATTTATTAATTTTTTCCTGTAGTATATTTTCATTTAGTGTTGGGAATCGTACTTTCTGAAATGAGCCGTGGTATTTAGACTTGGGTGATATGCCTTTAAGCCTCTTGATAAAACGACGCTTGTTTGCGAGCAGAGTGCCATGAAGCTTGTTCGTACTGGTTGCTGGTTTTGTTTCCGCTGGAATTATACTTGCCAGTGTATTTACAATTTTTTCACTACAGAGTTCATTGATATCGTACTCAATATACTTTTTAATTATCTCAGAATTAAGAGGGGGTAGTTTTTCTTTTAGCGCTTGATCTAGAGTCAACTTAATAGCATCAAAGTCAACACATTGATAGCTGAGTTCGTTTGGCATGAAGGCATCATAGCCGTAACGAGTATCTTTAATTGGGACATATGCGATTGAAGGTTTTTTTGATAGATAAGCTTCTATTCCTGTAGTGCAGCCGCTATGAATCAGTATTTTTGCTGCCCGAATCCAAGGAATAACATTGCCTTCCTGTACTACTTCTACATTTTTAAATTTTTTTGCTAGTTCAAAGTAAATTTCTTTATTTTCGACAGGATGAGGGCGAATAATAAATTTTGTATTATTGAAATTCTTTGACAAGAAAGGGATTAATTGTTTAAAGCTATCAAATATAGCTTGTTTGAATTTGGCGCGACCTTCACAAAATTCTCTTCCCATGCCAGTCGCGCCTCTGCCCATATCTTGGTAATTGCCATGTTCATCTTTGCTTATGAATAAGTTATGTATAGGGAGATGTGCATTCACGTTTCCGAAGTTAGTATTTATTAATACGAAGTCACCATGTTGGGTTTTTATATTTTTCACTTCGTCATCATAATAATAAGAAAATTCTTTACGCAGCATGTCTAACCGAGGATTACCAGTTTTATACATTTTTATCGAATCAGGTAATAACTCATATTGTTTTAATAGATCTTCATTATCTTGTCCCCAGGTAAATACATGTGAGACGTAGGATAAAGCGACTTTAGATAATCTTCTTTTAAAATATATATCGGGAGGATAGTGTACTAATGCTTCTTCGTCCCATGCACAAATTGTATGGCCTAATTTTGATAAGATGCGGAACATTTTATCGCTTCTTTGAGTAAAGCTCTTGGCTAAATACATACCACATGGTAAGGACGAAATAATAATATCCATTTCTGTGCGATAACCAATATAACTACGAATACCAGATTTGGCTGCGCATGTTGCAAGCAAGAGTTTAGGGTCTAACTCTCTTACTTGATTCTCTATTGGAATTAGTAATGGAGTGTGCATGAGTGAATATTAAATAGTGTTAATAATTTCGTTCCAGCGCTGTTCGAAACCTGTAATAACATCTGCATTACGGCTACAAACTAAAATTTCATGATTCAGCCACCAGGATCGTCTAGACCAGTTAAAGCTGCCAAATAGCACGCAGTGTTCCATGTCTGATTTATAGATAATAAATTTA
The DNA here is from genome assembly GCA_028281205.1 of Gammaproteobacteria bacterium. Classification (GTDB taxonomy): domain Bacteria; phylum Pseudomonadota; class Gammaproteobacteria; order UBA4575; family UBA4575; genus UBA1858. The sequence goes on along the minus strand of JANQKJ010000113.1, from coordinate 18,251 downwards.
TTATGCATAAGTGTATGATTATCTGTCTTAATTTGATGACATCTTATCTTGTGTCTTTCTAGATCGGCGAGTTTATTGTGACTGACTCTGCGTTTTGTTGAGTCCAGGATTATTTCTACACTTTTCCCGCTGTTAATTGCTTTAATAAGTGGTCTCATTATACCAGGGCCTTTTAGGTGGGATATTGCACATTTGATGTTTGCGTTTTTATCCTTGCGTTGAAGTAATCTATGTACTGGGTGTGATTTATAGCGTGGTAAGAAATTAATATCCCATTGCTTGTATTTTTGCGTGTTGTTATTTACAGGTTTAAAACGAGCCCAATGCAGATAATTTGGTGTTTTCATATTATTAAAATACTGTAATAAACACGCTACTACATTTTCTTCCTCTATTTTAACAAGTGCATTATGGCTTACTGAATGGTCGCCAATGCTTTCTATTAATGATTGCTTTATATGTTGAAGACCAGCAGTTGGATTATAGGATCCTATAAATACACAAGGTGAAGGGAGAGAAAAATAATATAACTTGCTATGCATATGTGCATGCCAATCTATGCCCAGATATTCCCACAGAGGTTTTGTGTTGATGGTGGTAAATTTAATTGCTGGATAATCTTTCAAGGCGGTGAGACTGGCCTGGTTAATTTCTGGATTACGAGGATTTCCGTCAAGTATTAGCTCAATATTAACTCCTCTTTGGGAGGCCTTGACAAGCGCATCAACTAATATTGGTTCATTGAAGTAATAACACATCCAGCGAATCTCCCCGTTGGCGGGAGTTTGTTGAATATACTTTAGTAGTTTATTTCGAAGGAGATTTTTTTCTTTATCTGGTCCTCCAAATAAAATATTTGAAGTAAAACTCATGGTGTTAAATGCGTTATGTAATTAGTAGAAACGCAGTACATAAATATAAGTTAATATAGGAGTGTCTTTTCAGTATTAGTGCTTGCTTTTGCGATTACTTCAGCAATAAGATTTCCTGCTTGGCCATTTCCATAGAGTGTGTCCGGTTTGTATTTACCATGTTTAATTTGATTTTTAAGCGCTGTATTGATGTCATCGCGATGATAGGTAACATCAATTACATTAATTCCTCGGTCACGGCCATTTTGTCGGCTGCCTATGTTTACAGATGGGGTACCAATGAAAGCGCTTTCTCGAATACCTACGCTGGAATTACCTACTATACATTGACTGCGATTGAGTAACTGGATAAAGCTTTCGGGAGGCAGATTTTTGACGAAATGAATATTGTTACTTGGGTTATTCTCTCTAAAAGCACGTATGCCTTTAGAAGTTCCATCAGAGCCAGCATCAACATTGGGCCAGAACCATAGAGTTGGGATTTGGCATGTATGGATGGCGGCGAGCGTTTCTTCTACATGATTACGTGCCTGCATATATTCTGTAGTAACAGGATGTTGCATAACTATGATGTAAGGCTCATTTAAATCCACATTTGCCCCAACACCACCCAACTGCTGTGTAAGAATATTTACGTCTTGTTGTTGCGTTTCACAAGCCTGCATTGCAAGATCAATTGATGGGCATCCAGTGACATAGACTTGTTGTGGATTTTCACCCATTTTAATTACCCGTTGGGCAGCTTGATCTCCAGATACACAGTGTATGTCAGCAAGTTTGGTGATCGCGTGCCTTACTTTTTCATCAATTGATCCTGTAACTTCACCGCCTTGTACGTGTACTAATGGGATATGCATATAGCTGGCGGCAATGGCGGTTGCCATGGTTTCAAACCGATCAGCGATTGTTACCACGAAGTCTGGTTTTAAATTATCAAATACTGTCGCTAGCTCGGTTACACCTAAGCCTGTCGACTTAGCCGAGGTAACACAATTTTCGCCCTCTACAATCATGTATACACGTCGGTCTATATTAAAACCCTCATCCTCAATAACTCTGTCTGCACTACCGTAACGGTCGAGTAGTGCTGATGCAGCCACGACTAGCTGTAACTCTAAATCATTATGCTCATTGATAGCATGCAATAAGGAGCGAATCCTGGCATAGCTTGGTCTAGCTGTAATGACAACACATACTTTACGCACTAGCATTACTCCAAGTCACTAAGTTGGATCATTGAGTTTTTCTTGATACTGTTTTTTGCTTTCATTCCTAACACTTGCTTTAGTTCGTTGATAGGAATTCCCGTACCAGGTTTTTTAGCTATGAGGTGTCGTTGGTTTAATTGTTCACCGGCTTCAATATCTGTAGCTGCATACAGGCTCTTCATGAAAATATCACGTAAAGGCATTGCTTCAACGTCAGGATTGGATTTATCAACTGGATGGTTAATAACTGTTTCAATATAACGTATGCCTTCGACGAGTGACTTCAGTTCTTGTGTAGTAATTGATGCAATAACATCAGGGCCAAACATTTCTCGACTTAAAGTTATATGGACTTCTAGTACTTGTATTTTTTGCGCGGCAGCTACTAAACCAGAATAGATCGTTCCAGAATGATCCGATAAACCAACAGCGCAGTTAAAAGATTTACGGAATTCATTGATAACATTAACGCCGATTCTCTCGGGGCTGCATGGATATTGCGAGGTGCACTGAAGTAAAGCAAGAGGATTGTTTGATTGCTTTATGTAGTTAACAGTTGATGATATTTCATCAATTGTACTTAATCCAGTTGATAAAATAACTGGTTTATTAGTTTCAATGACTCTATCGAGTAAAAAAGTATTTGTAATTTCACCTGAAGCTATCTTCCATGCGGGTATATCTAATCTATCTAATAGCTCAACAGCTTTGTTAGAAAAAGGAGAACTTAAAAAATGTAAGCCAACTTTGTCAGCGTGTTGTTTAAGTTCCACCCACTGACTTTCACTAAACTCCATACGCCGCCAATAATCCATGCGTGAATCATCTTGGGTACTGAATTTTGTGCGCCAAGGTTCTGCCGGAGTGCTTTCTTCATCCGCAATATGGGTTTGGAACTTAATCGCATTAGCACCAGCATTTGCAGCAGCATCGATGTGAGCATGCGCCATTCCCAGGCTACCATCATGATTTTGGGCAACTTCTGCAATGATTGTACAAGCTGCGTCAATGTCAGGTGTATCTAACCAGGTTTGTATATTGCCAGCCATGCTGTGAATTTATTTACTATTAATAATGGCTAGATCCTAAGCAAACTTTTCGTTTAACCGAGGACTCTGTAGATTAGCAAATGCATCGAGAACAACATCAAGCTGAGCACTTGTGTGGGCAGCACTGACACTGCAACGTAGTAAACATTTACTATTAGGTGTTGCGGGAGGCATGACTAAATTTACATAAATGCCGCGGTCAAATAACTTTTTCCACATATTCAATGCATTGTCTGGTGTGCCAACATTGACAGCAATCACGGGACTGACCTCGGGGCTAAGTTCATAGCCCATACCCTTCAAGTTATCATATAGATAGTTAGCATTTTTCCATAATTGCTCACGTAAGCTAGGAGTTGTTTGTATGATCTCCAATGCGGCTCGCGTAGAGGCGATTGTGCCAGGCGATGGGGAAGCTGTGAAAATATATGGACGGCTCATATAACGTAGAACATCTAGCTCCTGGTGCTGGCTGACGCAATAGCCTCCAATGCCTGCAAGGCTCTTGCTGAATGTACCAGTGATAAAATCAATTTGGTCTTCAACTTGGGCTTCTTGTGCAAGTCCACGTCCCGTATCGCCTAAGACACCAAGAGAATGAGCTTCATCAATCAATAGTAGTGCGTCATATTTCTGTTTGATTGCAGCAATCTCAGCTAAGTTAGCTCGGTCGCCTAGCATGCTGTAAATGCCCTCAACAATGATGACGGTAGTAGAGGCTTTGTCGCCTAAACGCCGCAGACGCTTATCTAGATCTTCGGCATTATTATGTCTAAAGTGAATAACATCCGCGCCACTGAGTTTGCACCCATCATAAATTGAGGCATGACAGTGTTCATCAAGAATTATAGTATCGCCCTTGCCAACGAGTGCAGTAATCATGCCTAAGTTAGCGGTATACCCGGTAGAGAAAACAATACAATGTTTAACACCATAGAACTTTGCTAAATCATCTTCTAGCTCTTGGTGTCCGGCATAAGAGCCATTTGCTAAGCGCGAACCAGTCGTTCCAGTACCGTAAGTGCGGGTTGCATGATTGCACGCATTGATACAATTATTATCAAAAGTTAAGCCTAAATAATTATTAGTACCGACTAGAATCGTGCGGCGGCCATTAATACTGCCTTCTGTTGCTGAGTATAAGTGTTCTATAACTGCCCCTAGTGGCGCCATGAAATCCTGTTCAGATTCAGCATGTCGTTGTGCAAACTGCTGTACTCGTTCGAGCAAACTCATCATGTTTGATCTTTTAGTGTGGAAATTTCTGTAGCAAGGTCAGCAACAGTATTTACATCAGGCAATGAGTTTAGAGGTATTGAGATGTCAAAGTGGTCTTCTAATTCCATCATCAGCTCCATAACCATCACTGAGTCCAAATCTAAGTCATTCATTATATGAATTGAGTCGGTTATTTCCATCTCTGTTTTGGTAAATTGCTTGAGTAAGCTTATCAGTTCAGATTTAACGTCATCAGTATGACTGGCCATAAATGTTCTATGTTGAATTTCTGTATTATAAAGAAGAGTATAAAGTGCTGAGGCCTTTTTTTAAATCAATTTGGGCAGCCCATCCATGTGATGGGCTAATTCCTTGAGCAATCCAGTCATTACACATTAACTCTCTAACTTTGCTTGGTGTAAGCATAGGGGAGTAATTAAAGAAGCTTGATAATAACACGTTTAAGTTTGCTGCAGAGGATAACACCGCTTTGGGTATCAGGATTTTTCGTATCTTTCGATTAAAGAATTCTGAGCAGAGTTGTGCAATTAGGTCCCAATCATATTGACACCCATCATCTGGCTCTAAAACTTTGGCTATAGGGAGTGATGGTATTTCCTGTGTAATTAAATCAACTAAATCTAGAACATGGATTAAAGAGAATTTTTGCTCCACATTGCCTGGCACCCACAAAATCCCTTTTTTCATCCAATTAAATACTGGTAACAGTTCCTTGTCTCCTGGTCCATATACTGCCGGGGGGCGAATAATTGACCATTGAATAAAGTTAGTGCTTTTAATTAATTCTTCAGCTAAGTACTTGCTTTTTGCGTAGTGAGAAATATTTGGCTCGCGGGCAGCCAATGATGAAATAAAAATAAACCTTTTTAATGAGCTGGCTTGTTTGCAGGCATCAAGTATATTTTGTGTACTTTCAAGGTTGTCATATAAAAATTGTTCCTGACTCGCCCCTCTAACCCTTCCAGCGCAATGAATAACATAGTGTGCTTCATGAATGAGGTCATTTAAGCTAGCTTTTTGATGTAAATCTCCACTAGTTATCTCTAACGACGGGTGCTTAACCTGCAATTTATTTGTATTGCGTATTAGTGCTCTCACTCTATAACCCTTAGTCAGGAGTGCCGTTATAAGCTGAGAGCCTATAAAACCAGTGCCACCGGTAATGGCGACGAGTTTAGTGTCAGAAGTCATAGTCATAGGCATGGGGTAAGCATGCCAGATTTACTAGCTTGCTGTTATTGCTTGGGTGCTTTGTGGTTCAGCTATGTAGGTTTCAGTGAGGCTATTTTGCTCCATATAGTCACGGCGGGCTGCGGAGCGAGACAATTTCCCAGATGATGTTCTGGGTAGAGTATGTGGGGGTACTAGTTTGATAAAGCAGCGTACACCGATTTCTTCAAGTACCGCAGTCTCTACACGTCTAATAATGTCTGTGCGTACTTGCTCGTCACGTTCACGACATTGCATGACTAACACGACGGTTGTTTCACAATTGAAGCCTGGTGCAGAGAAGGCTAGTGCATCTCCGGTGCGGATTTCAGGTTGTTCCTCGGCCAAATGTTCAATATCTTGAGGCCAAATATTTCTGCCATTAACGATGATTAAATCTTTCTCACGTCCTGTGATGAAGACATGCCCATTAACTAAAAATCCAATATCACCGGTATTAAGCCATCCATCGCGTAAAGAATTTTCAGTTTCTTCACTATTATCAAAATAATGAGACATTACACTGGGGCCTTTAACATAAATCACACCCACCTGGCGATCTGAGAGTTTATTTCCATCCTGGTCACGAATTTCAATGACATGATCTGGTAATGAAGGCCCACAATCGACAAATTTAGCAACCCGGTGTGTCTTATCAGTACTTGCTAAAGGAGCGGCGATATTATTTTCGGCTAGTTGCTCACCATCTATATTTTCAATGCTAATCGGTTTACCCAAATCAGCAAAGCTAATTGCCAAAGAGCACTCTGCCATGCCATAGCAAGGTAGAAAAGCTGATTCTTTGAAGCCGCATTTACTTAATAATTTTGAAAATTTTGCCAGCGGCTCTGGTCTAATAGTCTCTGCACCAATACCGGCGATTCTCCAGTGGCTAAGATCATAATCGAGTTTTTTATTTTCGCGTAAGCGACGCTCGACTAACTCATAGCCGAATGGTGGGCTGAATGTAATTGTAGCTTTATTCATTGACATGATTTCGAGCCAGCGTCTGGGTCGCATAGCAAAATCTCGCGTATCAATATAGTCCACAGTAGTTTGTGAGGCGATGGGTGAAAGCACCAATCCCACTAAGCCCATATCATGGTAGAAAGGTAACCATGAGATAGCGCGATCATTCTCGTTTATTTTAATACCATGGGAGATAATTCGAGCAAGATTGCTTAATACAGCCTTCTGTTCTATAACCACTCCACGCGGAAATTTAGTGCTTCCTGAAGTGAATTGGATATAGGCTGTATCCTCGGGTGCAGCGTTATAAAGTTCTATGCTGCTATCCACCTGGCGTGCAGATAAGCTCGCAATATCACCTACAAACTTCATATCAATGTCTTTGCAGGCTTCATTAACTAGAGGTAGTACCGATTCTGGTGCGAATACCGCAGTTGCGTGGGCGCTTATGAGCAGGTCTCTTGTTTTTCGCACATAACCAGCACGGCTTCCAAGCTGTATCGGAACAGGCACTGGTGCTGGGATAAGTCCCGCATACTGACAAGCAAAAAACCCACGTAAAAAATTTGGGTGGGTCTCAGCAACTATCACAACACGGTCACCATGTTTAAAGTCCATGGCAATCAGCTTTCTAGCCAAATCTCTCGCCTCACGGGCTAGTTGTGAATATGGAACAGATTCTAGTAATTGAGCACGGCTGCCATAAAAATTAGAACCAGTAATACCTTGAGCCGCATAGTCTAGGGTCTCTGCCAAGTTGTTGAAGTTGGCGGGTCGCAGTGGAATAGTGTTTTTTGTTGATGTTGGACTAACAGTCATATTTTTAGTTTGATCCTAAAATTATATTATTATCAATTACTTATGTCTTTGTTATGTGCCAACAATATTATTTTTATTATTATCTACGGTAAGATTTACAGTGAATTTAGTTCGTTATTCAAGACTAGTTTGTATGAACTCACTCTAAAACCATAACTTTTAAAGTATTTTGTACAGATATTCAAGTTTTATGCTTTTTATTTAGGCATTTGTGACTACCATTAAATAGCAATGTTCCGCATCATTTCACCATATACGTACAAAAAGTAGTACCTAATGGTGTTAATGGCTAAATTTCTTGTCTAATTGATGTCCCAGTGTTCGATTAGATATTGTTGAAGGAGATTTAATTGATCTTGTGTCATGTCTATTTTATGACCAAGGTCGGGAGGGCCAGGCCAGTAGGCATCATTCATACTTAATGATTCAAATTGACGTGCGTCTTGATATCTAGGTATGACATGAAAATGTACATGAGGATCAATCATCATCAACATCAAGTAGTTGATTTTATCATACTTAAAACAACGAGTTAATACCGATTCAATATCTTTTGTTATGCTAGACAATTCTACGATCTCATCCGCAAGAAGATCCCCAAAAGCATGTGAATCACTATGATTTGCCAGAATCAGGCTGCCTAGAGTGACTTGTTGTGGGCGCAGTAACACGCTCCAGTAGACGTAAGACCTGATAACAGAGTTTGGGTAACCAAATTTAACTAAGGTGGTGTTCATTTATCTGATGGGATCTCTTTTTGAGCTAGTGTGATTAAAAGGTTGAATTGAAATTTAGCTAGTCATAGGCCAGTACAACATAGATCAGCAAAATACATTCGTTGGAGTAGTCTAATAATGCTGATTATAATAGCTGTTATTAATATGTTGAATCTAAATTCAATTTTGATCCTATTGGGTTGGAAATAGAGCGCAGGTATGTTTTGGGCAAGTAAAAAATATCATCTAGAGAATATGAGCTTTTCTGAATTGGTTGTGGCTTATGTCCAGTACCCGGCCATTCAGGCATATTTTCTTATCGCAGTGCTTGGGTTTACTGTGTTAACCGTCCAAGCAGAATGGTCGATTGTGCACATTGCAGTGGCATTAATAGTTGTACTTATTTATCCGCTGATTTGGTATTTATTGCATCGATTTGTATTACATAGCCAGTATCTATATAAATCGCCTAATTTCGCTAAAGTCTGGAAGCGAATTCACTTTGATCATCATAGCGACCCTAATGATTTGCGAGTTTTATTTGGTGCACTGCATACGACTTTACCTACGGTCGCTATATTCACGCTTCCAATTGGTTGGTTGATTGATGGTCTGCATGGTGCCATGGTAGCGGTATCTTCGGGAGTGATTGTGACTATGTTTTATGAGTTTTGTCACTGTATTCAACACTTACACTACACACCAAATTTAAAATTTTTCAGAACTATTAAGCGCTACCATTTATTGCATCACTTCAGAAATGAGCATGGTAATTACGGTATTACTAATTATTTTTGGGATAAGTTATTAGGCACCTATTACGATAAAGATGATAAATGGCAAAAAAGTCCTACCGTGTTTAATCTTGGTTACGATGAACAAGAAGCTGCCAAATATCCCTGGGTGGCGGAGCTAAGTAAGTCATCAGATTAAGACTTCAGGCTTATTCTCTCTATATGTGGATGTGATACATGACTTATCGTCTGCATAGTTTTAATGTCAGTGATCGTGACTTAGTCAAACAATTTGTAAAAGTTCCTTGGCCAATCTACCGTGATGATCCACATTGGGTGCCACCTCTGGTCAAAGAAAGACTGGATTTACTCTCTCCCAAGCACCCATATTTTGAACATGCCAAAGTCAAACTTTGGATTGCTTATAAAGATGATCAAGCTGTGGGGCGCATTAGCGCGCAATTCGATCGGCTTAAGTCAGTAAGTGATAACGAATCGATTGGTTACTTTGGTCTATTTGAATGTATTGACGATAGTCAGCTAGCCTTGCAGTTATTTACCCAGGCAGAGCAGTGGCTCAAAAACCAAGACTGTGATGTTGTAAGGGGCCCGTTTAACTTATCAATTAATCAGGAAAGTGGTTTGCTTGTCAAAGGTTTTGATACACCGCCATATATCATGATGGGACACGCGAAACCTTATTATCAAACATTATTACAAGAACATGGCTACACTAAGGCCAAGGATTTATATGCGTGGTTTAATCAGTCCGAGTTTGTTGACCCACCAGCCATGCTACGGCTGGCTGGAAGGTATCAAAGCCGCATCGTTTTAAGAAATGTAGACAAAAACCATTTTGATCGTGATATCAGAATTATGATGAATATCTTTAATGATGCATGGGCTAATAATTGGGGGTTTATTCCATTTACAGAAAATGAATTTGTCCATCTAGGTAGGGAAATGTTGCAATTGATTCCCGCAGATCACTTTAAAATTGCTGAGTTAGATAATGAGCCGGTAGCAATGGTGGCTGGCTTGCCTAATTTCAACCAAATAACAAAAGATTTAAATGGCAAGTTATTCCCTTTTGGTGTATTCAAGCTATTGTGGCGTTTGAAGTTTTCCCGCCCAACTACTGGCCGAGTCGCATTATTGGGTATTAAACAACATTATCAAAATCAACTAATCGGTTCAGCTTTGGCTTTTTTGTTAATAAAAGAAATTAAGCAGGTGGCGTATGCTACCGGGGTTGTAGAGCATGAAATGTCATGGGTGTTGGAAGACAATAAACGCTTAAATAAGATTTTGGAGAGCTTGGGTGCCGAACGTTACAAGACTTATCGTGTGTATGAAAAAAGATTGTCGACTAACAAAGAGAGTCAAGCTAATTGAGTAAGCAATGGAATGCTGTGATTTTAGCGGGTGACCGAGGTTTGTCAGACCCTGTAGCTTCGGTAGCAGGAGTGGAGGGAAAAGCATTTGCTAAGCTACAAGGTACTACATTAATTGAACGTGTGATCTCAGTATTACATGAGTGTCGAAGTGTTAATAAAATCTATTCAGTTGGCCCTAGCCAGAAATATTTAACTAATAGAACAAGTTTGCATTCTTTTATAGAGCAACATAATGTATGTTTGTTGGAGCCCGCGTCGGGTCCGAGTGCAAGTGCTATGCGCGGGGTAATGCAGTCAGATTATTATCCAACCTTGATTGTTACCTGTGATTTAGCACTTCTTAGTGTGAATGTGTTGGATCAATACTGCGAGACAATGGTTGATATCAGTGCTGATTTTGTTGCCAGTGCGATTGATTATCAAAAAGTCCATGAAATAATCCCTGAGTTAAAGAAAACTCAATATCAATTTGGAAGTAAAGTTGTATGTTTTGCTAATATCTTTGCTGTTTTAGCGCCTGAGGGGCTCAAAGCTATAGATTACTGGAAAGAAGTAGAAAAAAGTCGCAAAAAACCGATTCAACTTATCCGTAAAATTGACTGGATTAGTTTGTTGCAATACAAGCTTGGTCGTCTAAGTCTCGATCAAGTCGCATTGAAGTTATCCGAAAAAGTTGGTGCGAGATTGAAGATTCAATGCATGCCTAACGCGGAATTAGCCATTGATGTTGATTCAGCACAAGATTATCAAGTAATACAAAAATTTTTAGCAGGATAAATCTTATTTGGACCATTTTTCGGCAAGGCTTCTTGCACGTTCTAAATCTTGTACAAAATCAACTTCTGTCCAGTCTAAACCGTGAACAGAGCATGTGCCTACATGATTGTTTGCGGCGAGTTCGTCGATAATAGATAAATACCATTTCTGCAATGACTCGGGTTGATACATTAACGTTTCAACAGTTTGTCTAAATAGTTCTGCACCTCTGGGGTTGAAATGCATCACACCAATCGATTCGCCGTTAACTTTGTCTAGAGGTAATTTTTTACCCACAGAGATTAATTGAGTGCCTTGTGTGATTACTTTCATATCATCGTCGTCATAGCTATCTTTTTTATCTGTAGCTAAAGTGATAGGGAAGTCATTTTTTGTCAATAGTGTTGATATGATGCTGGGTTCAAATAAAGTGTCGCCATTTAGTATTAAAAAATCATCGTAAAAATGCTCTTTCGCCATCCAGCAGCTGGCAAGATTATCAGCGATTTCATAAAAAGGGTTGTAGATAAAGCTGATTTTATTTTGGTACTTGTTTTTCAATATTGACTCGATACGCTGAGCAGCATATCCCACTACCGCAACAATATGATTAATACCAATTTCGCTTAATGCATCGATTTGCCATTCAATGAAATGCTTGTCAGCGATAGTTAGCAGACATTTGGGTGTGGATTCTGTGTGGGGTAGTAAGCGGCGCCCTTGGCCAGCACATAAAATTATGGCTTTCATTAAAAAATATTTAAAAAAGAGTTAGTGTTAGGCAGCTAGATATATGAAAATAAGTGCTAATTTCATCATCGGCAACTATACACTATCGTTTAACAGAAGGTGATGATTATTCAGTAGCGGATTAGCATATTTTGATTATTACGAGATACATAACTCGCGAGATACTCAGGCCTTTTGCGTTAATTTGTGGTGTGCTTTTATTATTGATGGTCAGTTATAGTGCGCTGGTGCTTTTGGCGGATGCCGAAAGTAACCTTGTTCCCGGTGATTTGTTGGTTGTATTGATTATTTCAAAAACAATCGCTGCTTTTGAATTGTTTCTTCCGCTAGCTCTTTACATCACTTTACTATTGGGTTTAGGTAAGCTTTATTCCGAACAAGAAATAAGCGCTTTGCAAGCATCGGGGATGAGTGTGTTTGGATTAATGAAGAGCCTGATGCCTTTGATAGTTTCCATCACTATACTGACTGCAGTTGTTGCAATTTTTGTGCGCCCCTGGGCGTATGACCTTCGTTATAGTGCAAAATTTCAAGCACAGCAGACCTATGATTTTGAGCATTTAGAAGAAGGGTATTTTTATGAAAACAAAGACTCCGGACAAGTCTATTTTGTGAGAGGCATAGATGCGAATAATGATATTAAGCAGGATATATTCATTTACCAGCCTAAAGATGAAGCCTCGCAAATTATCTATGCTGAGGAAGGTTTTACTAAAGAAGGGTTAGATAAATTGTCCCCAATCATGGTGTTTAAGAATGGCTCAGCTTATCAACTGACAAAATCGGATGCTGATACTTTAATTGATTTTAATAAATTCACTATTGAGCCTAAGAATAAACAAATTGCTCCTCCCTCATTTAAGCGTAAAGCCGCACCTACCCAGTACCTAGCCAGTTCGATAGATAAAAATGAGCAAGCTGAGTTTCAATGGCGTGTAACCTCGGCGTTTAAAGCATTACTGTTGGCGCTTATTGCGATACTGCTGGCAAAAACTTCACCTAGGCAAGGTCGATTTGGAAAATTAATTCTTGGCATTCTATTTTTCTTTTTCATACATGCCAGTAGCTTGGTTATGAAAGCCTGGATGGAGCAAGGCGTATTGAGTCCCATGCCCGGTATGTGGAGTGTAGTTATTATTTTGCTTGTTTTCACAGCAGTATTGAGCAAGCGATACAACTGATCATGTTTGTACTCCAGCGTTATATTGGTATGAGCGTTGTGCAAGGATTTTTGCTTCTCGCATTAATTATGGTGTCATTGTTTTCAATTATCTTACTTATTGATGAGCTTGATCAGGTTGGTACTGGTGCTTACAACTGGTGGTTAGCGTTAAAGTATGTGTTCTATCACGCACCTAAATTATTACTAGATTTTGCAGCATTCATTAGTTTGGTTGGTTCTATTATTGCGCTTGGCTCTCTTGCTTCACATCACGAATTGGTTGCAATTGAAAGTGTAGGCGTTTCTCCCAGAGGGGTTATTAATTCAGTATTGTTTGCAGCCTTCATTTTAATGGTTCTGGTGCTGCTTAATGCACAATTTGTAATTCCGGCAACTTTGCAAACAGCTCACATAGAAAAAACTCTGGCAGTTGAGGATAGAGGTGACTTTATAAGTGAGGCAGGTTACTGGGCGCAGAGTAATCATCGATTTATACATATAAAAGATGTTGAGAATGGACGTATTCCTGTGGATGTAGAAATATTCGAGTTTAATGACCAATATAAATTATTACGCTATCTTTTTGCCGAAAAAGTATTACTTGCGAGTGAGAAACTATGGCAACTTCAAAATGTAACAATAAAAGAGGTGATCGATGGTGAGCTCAAAGTGGAGAAGTTAACCGAGGCACAATGGGAATCATTTTTAACTGCGACACAATTAGGTGTGATTGTTTCTAAGCCTGAAGCATTGTCTATTAGCAATTTGTATCATTTTGTACAAGGTTTAAAACAACGTGGTGAACAGTCTTACCGCTATGAGTTATTGTTTTGGCAAAAATTAACTACACCTGTTTCTGCGGCAATTATGATCCTTTTGGGCATGCCTTTTGTATTTGGTTCGCAACGAAGCGTGTCTACTGGTAAGCGTATAACATTAGGCGTATTGGCTGGAATTGCTTTTTATGTAGCTACGCAGATTGTAACGCATGTGGGATCTGCGATGTTGTGGCCACCTTTGCTTATAGCAATACTTCCTGCCAGTGTTGTATTGGTTATTTTATTGTTTATTCAGTGGCAGTTTGCGCGCAAATATGCTTAGTGATTAATTTTTCTGTACTGCTTTTGCTGAAACATTTCTTATCAATATCTAGTGTGAAGCTTTGTTTTACTATTTCCCATTCAAGTGCATTCTTAGTAACTTCAAATAATAAAAATTGGGCTTGATAGTTTGGCTGTTGACTTATACTTGATGAGGATGACATGCCGATAATAGGAATTTCAAAGTCATTACTACGGTGAATAGATTCAGTGCAGGAATGATGGCCGTGACCATGCAGTACTAAGTTAACAGGATGTTTTTTTAATAAACTAATTAATTCTTCATGATTAAGTAAACTTTTGCGTTTAGATGTATTGGTCAATGTAATTGGGTGATGTATAAGTAAGATTTTACAGTAAGCATCTAATTTCTTGCTGTTTAATATATTATTTAGACGCTTAAGCTCTAGTTCATGTATGCGGCCTGTCGCGCGAAACCAGGGAGCATCAAACACACTGTTTACTCCAATAAAAGCTACGTTTTTTCGCAGCCGTACTATAGGGTAAAGTTCATTCAGTCGGGTGAGTCCATTGTTTGAATAACTGTTTTTAGATAGTTCATTATCGTCATATAAATAAGACTCCCAAATTTTAAAGCTGTGTAACCACCGTTCATTGGTATATAAGTCATGATTGCCTGGGATGACAGTAATGTCATATGAGTCGCCTAAATTTTCTAACCATTGCTTTGCTTGTTCAAATTCATTTTTTAAACCGATATGCGTGAGGTCACCCGTGATGGCATAATGATCAACATTTAATTCTCTGATTGCCTCTACAGCTAGGTCTAATACCCAGCGTTGGTGAGTGTGGCGTCGTCGGCGTAACCAAGATAAGTAGCCTAGAACCCGCTTGTTAATAATGCGTAGTGGATTGGGAATACCAATAGAAGACAAGTGCAAATCTGAAAGTTGCACAAAGCGTAAAGACTCATTAGCATGCCCGCCAACTTGATTGCTTTCATTCATTATGATTCTGACTTGTATAGTCTATGATAGTAGTCGACCAGAAATAGCACATTAAGCACTAAAGTTACCTAAGTATTATATACAAATATGATTTACCACATTATAAATTCCTGTGATGTCACATTATGGGGTGTTTCGCAACAAGAGCGTATACGCAAAGTCTTGACTAAAGTGGGTGATTTTAGTGAATGTTTGGATCTACAGCAGCTAGCTAGTGGTGGAAAAATTCTTATTTTGCGTGCGGACTATTTATTTGAAGCCAATGTCATAAAAAATTTGATCACACAACAGAATGCTCTCCTGGTTAGTTCTTGTCACAAAAAAAATCCTGCAGCAGCCTGGGTTGATACTGATCACTGCTTGGAAGTTGAAGCCATACTTGCATCTGGCAATACAGCAAATCAGCCTACATCAGTTGATACTGTAACGCCCCAGCAGCTTACAGGTGGTTATGATCCTCGCCTAAGAAAATATGACTTGGCCCATGTGGTCCAGGTTACCGAGCAAAATAAACAAATTATAGAAAATTACCTTTATGATAAGTCCTATAAAGGAATTACTGATCTGGTGACTAAATGGTGGTGGCCACTACCAGCAAGGTGGACAGTGAGAAAGTGTGCTGGAATGAAGATTACACCCAATATAGTGACTGGGTTTGGTTGGTTATTGACTATATTCTGCGGCTTCGCTTTTTATTATGGCGAACTAGTCATAGGTTTGTGTGCGGCATGGATAATGACATTTCTTGATACTGTCGACGGCAAGTTAGCACGTGTAACACTGCAATCAAGTCGTATTGGGCATGTTATGGATCACGGGCTCGATATCATACATCCACCAATTTGGTATTGGTGTTGGTTAATGGGTTTGGGGGTCAATGAGATAACATTTTTGAGCACCACTATGCCAGTAATGAATTGGATGTGGATATTATTTGCGGCTTATGTTGGTGGTAGGATATTTGAAGGATTGTTTCAATTATTTTTCAATGACATCAGTATTTTTTGCTGGAAGCCAATTGATTCATTTCACCGTTTAATCACAGCGCGCCGCAATCCATGCATGATTTTACTGACATTATCTTTGCTAGTAGCAGATGCAGAGTCAGGTTTTATGTGGGTTGTTGCGTGGTCGGTATTGTCTACTGTAATACTTGCCGTACGTTTCTTTTATGCATGCTTAGTGCGTATGCTGTCAGGTCGTTTAGAGTCGTGGGTGGAAAATATAGAGCCCAGCGTATCTCAATCAAATTTGGCGGTTAGATTATTTACTGGTTATCCTGCATTAAAGACTATAGCACCATTGTTAAGCTCTGATTAATAAATTCGATTATGCCTAGTAACAATATAGAAAAACCTCATATTGTTGCCATAAGTAACCCTCGTAGTGGTAGAAATAAACGCGGTGGTTTTGAAAAATTTAAAAAAATATTAGCTGACTTCCCATCTATTAATCATATAGTTACTAATAGTGAAACAAATCTTATTAGTGCGCTGGACAAGTGTAAGCAAAACACTTGTGAGATACTTATTGTTAATGGCGGAGATGGAACTCTGCAACATATCCTGACTTATTTAAAACAAGTAGAAAATCTGACTTTTAATCCATGTCTGGTATTGTTGCAAGCAGGCACAACTAGCATGGCTTATGGAGATGTGGGCTGCAAAGGTAAGTTAAATTCAGTATTGAATAAAATCATTAATTATGACTCTGGTAGTTCTGGCGTATTAACTCAAAGTGAGCGCACTGTTTTGCGTATGACTTTGCCGGAAACTTCGCTAACAGTCTGTGGCATGTTTTTTGGAGGAGGGGCTATTTACAATGGGATTTTATATTGTCGACAAAATTTGCATACAAAAGGCATGCGTGGTGAGTTAGGTCCATCTATGGCTATGATTCGCTATCTATTGGACTGGCTGACAGTAAATAAAATGACGACTTCTACACATGCGCGTATTAAAACCGAATCAATGGATATGATTGAGGGTGAATTTACTATTATTACTGCAACTACATTAAAACGATTATTAATGGGTGTATATCCGTTCTGGGGTAAATCAGTGTCAAATTCAGATCTTGCATTGTCACTGATTAAACGTAATGCACCAAAAGCAGCTAAGGCATTTATGAAAATTCTATCTGGAAAACCACCAGGTGTAGAATCTGAAGAAGATTATTACCGCAGTATTTATTCTTCTAGAGTAATACTGGATATTTATGACGGGTTTACTTTAGATGGCGAACTTTTTGGTAAACCGGACCACTTGACACAAGTAGTGCTCGAGTCGGCCGGTGAAGTGACATTTTTAACTACATGAGTAAACAACTCGCTAAATTCTTTTATTGTGGTTTACAGTATCAGCAAGATGAAGTTCTTCAAGCTTTTGTCGAAGAAATAAATAGTAAGCTTAACTTTAGCGTGCTCGGCGTTGTTTTTTATGGTTCTTGTATGCGCTCGCGAAAGTACCAAGACGCAATGTTAGATTTTTATGTCATTGTTGATAAATATTCGAATGCTTATAGAAATTATTGGTATCGTATTGGCAATCATTTACTGCCTCCTAATGTGTTTTTTATTCAGACTTATGTAAATGGGCAAACATATCGCGCTAAATATGCTGTAATGACTCAACAGGGTTTGTTGACTGCTGTAAGCAAAGGCTTCCATTCATACTTTTGGGCACGTTTTACTCAGCCAATATCGTATATATATGCGAGTAATGATGATTTTAAAAAACAACTTGCTGATATCCAGTGTAATGCTGCGCAATCGTTTTATTATGCTGTTATGCCGAGATTTCTAGATTCTCATACTAGTAGTGAATTTTGGATTGAAGGGTTGCAGTTGACCTATGCGGCTGAATTGAGAGCAGAGACAAAAGCTCGTGCAACACATATCTATCACAATGACAAAGAATTCTATGATGAAGTTTTTTCGGGCTTGCTAGCTATAGAATATTACTACCAGAAAAACAAGCTACTTAATAATTTTAAGTGGAAGATTAGAATCGTATACGGCAAGTTTTTGTCTGTACTAAGGTTGATGAAAGCTACAACAACATTTGTGGGCGGAGTAGATTATATAGCTTGGAAAATTGAAAGGCATACAGGTGAGCCAGTGCAGGTGAATAATAAAATGCGCAAATACCCGTGGATATATTGCTGGCCGGTTATTTTTCGTTTGTTCAAGCAAGGCAGGGTTCGTTAGCACATTGTGCGTACGAAATTTAAATTTAATTATATAATTATTATAATATTAAATAATTAAACTACAGCGACCCGACGAGTCTTAAAGATCCGTCG
>JANQKJ010000095.1 GCA_028281205.1 Gammaproteobacteria bacterium | reverse complement strand
TGGTTATACCAACAGTCGCGAAAATGAAATTGGTATTAAAGCCTGTTATGACAACTTGCCGGACTATGTCAGTTGTTTAACACGCGCGATTGAAACACCTTACCAGCCTTATGAAGAGATTGGCGTGGTTGTAGATGGTGATTACCGCCAGTTGAATGCCAATATTCTGCAAATTGAAAATGAATACTACAGTACGGTGCGTCCCAAGCAGTTAGCGCGCAGAAATGAAAAGCCAACCCATGCCTTATTGGACAGAGGTGTGCAGTATGTTGAAATTCGTTCTTTGGATTTAAACCCTTTCTCTCCTTACGGCCTGTGCATCGAACAGTTACGTTTAATCGAAGTGCTATTTGTATATTGCCTGCTGGCCGATGATAGTCTGATTGACCGTAAAGAACGTGAACAGATTGATATTAATGAATATGAAGTATCGCACCAAGGGCGCAAGCCAGGCCTGTTTTTGCGTGCTAAAGATAAAAGTGTGGCGTTAAAAACCCTGGCCAAGGAAATTTTTCAGGGTTTGCAGCAAGTTGCAGAATGCATGGACAAAGGTTCTGGTAACACACTGTATATAAAGGCAATTGAACAGTTTTATTCATCGGTTGAATCAGTAGAAAACACTTATTCAGCGCAAATGCTGGATGCTATGCGTAGAGATAATTTGTCCTATTATCAGTATATTAAAACCCTGGGCAGTAAATATTGTAAGTTCTACTCTGAGAATGAAAAGTGTGAAACCACAGCGTGTGTGATTTATGATGAAGTTGAAAGAAGTATTCTTAGGCAAAAAGAACTCGAGAGTAGTGATGAAAAAGATTTTGCAACGTTTTTAAAAGACTATTTCAATACCATTTATCCTTAATTAGTAAATGATAAAAAGTTTATTAACAATTATTTTTCTTTTGTCTACGCAGCTGGCAATCGGCACTGAAGTTTACCGTATGGTGGACGAAAATGGGCGTGTTGTTTACAGCCAGATACCTCCCTATAAAGATGCTGAGAAATTAAAACTCAAAAGTTCAGGCGCTGATACTAATTCCACCACCAGCAATTCTGACTTGAGCTTGCAGGAAAGACAGCAAAGATATTCTGATTATCTGGAGTCCGAGAGACTAGAAAGAAAGCAAAAACGCGATGAGGAAAAACAGAAAAAAGCTGAGCTTGTCGCAAATTGCCATTCCGTGCGTGCAGAATTAAGTGATATGAACCAGGGCGGTGTACTGTATTACGATTTAGATGAAAATGGTGAACGCGTGTATATTGATGAAAGTCGCGTAGAAGCCAAAAAGCAACGCTTGAAAAAATATTTAAATCGTAATTGCAAAAATTTTGCTGAAAATTAATACGGGGACATTATGTTTCTGAGGAACTGCCTGATTATATCGGCGCTGATATTTTCTAATGCGCTGTTCGCTGAAGTAGTGCAGATTGACTCTAAGCAATTAAAAGAGTTGATGCAGTCAGGCGTCACCGTCATTGATGTGCGTACTCCTCCCGAATGGCAACAGACCGGCATTGTAGAAGGAAGTCTGCCGATTATGTTTTTTAACTCAAAGCGCCAGCCGTTAACTGAACAGTGGATGCAGCAAGTGTCGCGCATAATCACTCCACAAGATGAGCTGATATTAATTTGCCGTACTGGAAGCCGCAGTGGGCTGATTGCAACCTACCTAACAAAACAACATCAGTTTGTGCGCGTGTATAACGTGCAGCGTGGTATAAGAGAGTGGATTAAGCAAGGTAATAAAACTGTTAAGCCCAATTAGGAGAGCAATTATATGTTCAAAGCAAGTGATCATCCTTACCTGGTGCCTTTTGACGGCTCTTTTAATTACAAAGATGCAATTACATCCATTGATGAAAAACAACTGGATGATAAAGAGTATAAAAAGAAATTAAAAAAACAAACTGAAAAACTGCATGACCTGCAAAGAATCATGTATGCACATGATAGTCATGCACTACTGTTAGTTTTTCAGGCCATGGATGCTGCAGGTAAAGACAGCACTATCCGCCATGCATTAACCGGTGTTAATCCGGCCGGTTGCCAGGTGTTTTCATTTAAAAAGCCATCGGCCAACGAACTGGACCATGATTTTTTGTGGCGCACCTCAACGCGTTTACCGGAACGTGGTCGCATTGGTGTGTTTAATCGTAGTTATTATGAAGAAGTGCTGGTTGTTAAAGTGCACCCTGAAATTCTTAAATTTCAGAAATTACCTAACACACCTAACCTAAAAGAAATTTGGAATGAACGCTATGCGTCAATACGTGATTTTGAAAAGCACTTAGCACGTAATGGTACGGTGATATTAAAGTTCTGGTTGAATGTATCTAAACAAGAACAGTGTAATCGTTTCTTAAGCCGTATTGATGAGCCGGAAAAAAACTGGAAATTTTCTGAAGGGGACATTAAAGAGCGCGGCCATTGGGATGATTATATGAAAGCTTATCAAGCGGCTTTGCGAGAAACCTCACGCTCATATGCACCCTGGTATGCAATCCCGGCAGATAACAAGCCTTACATGCGTTATACAGTAGCGAAAATAATTGTCGAAACACTGGAGTCACTTAACTTGCATTATCCTAAAGTAGATGCGGAGGCTAAACAGCGCTTTGAACACTTGCGTGAAATATTAGTTAATGAATAAAGTTTAAATTTCCCAGATTTTTACGAACTGTGGCATTATAAAACAGTCGTATTTAAGCGAGTTTGGGTAAACACCTAAATTCAAGATGTAATAAAACATACCTAAAGTAAATTGTTAGAATAATAAGAGAGGACATCATGACTAAGCTAGTTGATATTGAAGGCATCGGTGAAACTTATGCCGGTAAATTAGAAGAAGGCGGAATTACTTCGGTTGAGGATTTGCTCGCTAAGGGTGCAGAAAAGAAAGACCGTCAGGCAATTGCAGAAAATTGCGGCATCAGTGAAAAACTAGTTTTAAATTGGGTAAACCGTGCAGACCTTGCGCGTATTAAAGGTGTCAGTACTCAATATGCAGATTTACTTGAATGCGCCGGTGTCGACACTGTACCTGAGTTAGCACAACGTAACGCAGCAAACTTGCATGAAAAAATGGTGAGTGTGAACGATGAGAAGAACTTAGT
>JANQKJ010000087.1 GCA_028281205.1 Gammaproteobacteria bacterium | reverse complement strand
CTCCATAGCCTGATCACTGGATATAATTACTGGAGATAGTGAAAATTGATCTAGTTTTCTTACTAGCTCACCACTGAGCCGATAGATCTGTCCCTGACGCAAATGGACAACGGTTTGTTTACCCCAAATAGGAATGTCTTGATAGTATTGTTGAAGCCGATAATGTACACCGCCATATTTATCAGTAATTACATTCACTTCAGAGAAAAATTCCTGAGGTGTTAAACTCAGTGAATCTTTTAGTATTTCGCTAATAGATTTATGCGAAGTATCGGCTAAACTATTATTATTAAAAATCTCAATATCAACATTGTTTAATCGTTCAATTTCAGCAGCTTGCAAAGAAAAAACAACTAAATTCCATATTACAAAGCTGCCGATAACATTTCTTGCAACAGCAATGTTAAAGAGCAGTTTTTTAGAGCTAAAACCTAAGTAACCGGCTCTTGCTATGGATTTAAGAACATGACAAGAAAATCTATTGATCACAAACTACATCCCTGAAACGCTAAATTGCAGTTGTTACCATCTACTGCAAACAAAACACCAAGCAATAATATTATTATTGTCACTAATACATCAGATATGAAGCATGAAAAATTTTCTTGAACTGTTCTAAACTCACATACTAAAAAAGTTAAAAGCTGAGTTCACACGTGGATTCTTTTTTTTAACCCATGCTAACAGCCAATGTTATTAACCGCAACACTCTCACAACACAATCTATGCATTTGTAAATTTTATCGGTTGATATAATTTACTCCTGAGAGGAGTTAAAAAATTGTTTGTGAAAAGAGTAATAACACACTGATTTTTTTAAGACAGCGAAAGGCTTTTCATTATATTTATAAAATTGAATATTCAACTTATCATACAAACTATTACTATCGAAAATGTAACATTACTTTCACTAACATCATTGTTTAAGGTATTAAGTATTTAAGACATCAATAGTAAAATGGTAGATCAGTAGTTATTTTCAATTTTATTTTACTATTTTCATCCGCTATCCATTGCACATTAAGCTGTGAGATTAAGTGATGTTACAAAACACGGCTAAACCTTATCGCCAGATTTAATTTACAAATTCCCTATTCCACGACACCCTAACCAATCATTGAAAACTATCTACTTTTATTTCTCTCATACTGCTATTTGCACGATTCTATTTATTGTGTGCTATATAATATATATTTTGTGTTTTCATGTCTATAATGATGACAAAATAGTTATACTTAAACAAAATAAGTGTATTCATGGTTAGGTATTTAAACAAAGCCGGCTATTTAAAATAGGAGGGCATTTACTCATGTTTACCATTTCTAACCCCATCAACGATGGCTAGATCATCAGTAGCATCAAAAGCCTAAAAAGATAAAAATATTTAGGACTCAACAAAAGTATATTGCATCGACGCCAACTTTAATCGCAGGTTACATGCATTAACTGTTACTATGCTTAACATCATTGCTTGGCTTGCAGAGGCTAACCGCTTTATTGGTTTCTTCAAACCCGTGATGCAGGGATATTAACAACAAAACAAAATATGAGTTACTCGCTATAGACATAGTTTTTATGTTTATTACTGGTAATGCTTAGTTTATAAAACGAGGTTAAATTAAAAGATACATTTGATGTCATTAATTGTTAATATAATCTGCATAATATTATCAACAGCAGTGAGCTAATCAAACCGTCAACGAGACCAATACTAATAACTTAACCGTGCTAATAAACAAAATATACAAGAGGTTTTTTTAAAATTCCTGGCGAATGCCACTACGAGAAAAAACTGCCGAATTGCCGAAGTTGAATTTATCCTAAAACTTGACCATCGCACTTTACCACTGCGATGCTATGTATATCCAAAACATTTATCACCGTGAACTATCTCGAGCTAGACATGATAGTAAAAAGGTAGAAGTTGCGCCCGTCTCCACACGCGATCATCAATTTTCGATAGCCTCTTTCAAAAAGAACATGATTAAATTGATGTTCAGGAACGGCTCGACAGTGCAAGAACCTCTGTTGAAAGAAAAAGCACTTTAGCAATCAAACGCAGCTGCGCTAGAACTAACTATTCGAGATGCCGAGTCAATCGATATTTCTAACTTCCACCTCTTTTGAAAAAGACACTATTGCTGTAATCAGCGTTTGACCATATTGCAGTCTCACTGTATTCCTAGCCAATTGAATCCCAATCGCATTTTATACTCGACTTAATAATCAGTAGTTAAAGCATAACGACAAGCGAAAAAGCTAAGGACATCTACTCATCTCGGTAAATCCCCATGGCTTGAGATGACAACCAAACATGACATGGTTTTGATTCAAGTCAATATTAATTTAGTCACCTTTGCTGGCTTCACCAAATTAATAAATTAGATTTTTACGCTGCGCAAATAAGCTCGTCGTTCCCCCTAACATTCTTAAGCTAATTATTATTTTCAACTCTGCTGCGGCAAATATACATAAGATATTGAAATATAAGTAAAAAATTATAGGATGAGATCATGTTACTCAAGCTTATGCTTCGCTAAGTAAAACCCGTACTTTAAGAAGGTAAACACTTTATTACCATAGCTTGACAGTAAAGCTAAAATCCTTGTTTCGAAAGCCATATAAATTAGAAAATACGGTGATAAATTAGTGGGTTGATTATATAAAAATACTATCTGTCCGATTGTAATTGAACCTCAATGAGATACTAAACAATGATAAGATCGTCTCGCTATACACTATGCTCATTCACTTTTTTATGCGTTGTACTGTTACTCCAAGGTTGCGTTAACAACAATCCACCCGACACCGATGGCCTCTATGACATATTCACTGCCGATGGTGTAAATATTAAGATGAGGCGTTACCGGCCTACTCCTGAAGCCGAGTTTCGCCAAAATGGCACACCTATCGTACTCTTTCCTGGTTTTCTATTTAATAACAACTTATTTAATGCGCGTACTCCCCCAGAACGGCAACGAGCTTACAGCACGTTAAAATTGCCTCAAACATTAGCGCCATGGGCCGTTGGTGATCCGTATATCGAAAACGACCATATGCGTTATTACAGCTTTGCTCACTATTTGTGGACCCAAGGCTATGACGTATGGTTGTCACAGTATCGCGGCCACGGCAGAGGAGCCTTTAAAAGCCAACGTGGTAGCCCCATTAGCAACATGGATGTCCTGGCTGCGCTAGACGTTCCACCAGCTATCGATAAAGTCATTGAAGTCACTGGAAAATCACCGTTTATTGGCGGGCACAGCACTGGTGGTATGGTTTGCTACATGTATCTTCAAGGCATCACTATTGATACATCGATTTTCCCATCACAAGGTTATGTACCCCATGTCCAATCTGATCCGCGCTTGGTTGCAGAAAGAAACGCCAAGATACGCGGTTTTGTTGGCTTTGACCCCGCGGGAGAATTGCAATTAATCACGCGGAATCTATTAAACAACCCCATCACGTGGGCAGCACTCAGTACAGAACTTTTTATCGATTTAGATGGCATACTGGGTGACCGCATTGAGCCTCTACTACCTCCTGCTATCAATGTCACTGTTATCGAGGTTGTATTTGGTATCATTTCTATTTTAGATGAGCTGTTGTCACCAATATTACCTGAAACCGTTAACATATTTGGTGCCCTCAATATGTGGGAAGTTAACAAAACCAACCGTTTCGTAGAAGACTATCTGGCAAGAAAAGTTTTAGCCAGTTTTGATCTAGCCAGTGTTGCTCAATACGCCGACTGGGGTATCAACGTCACTCAGCGGGAATACTGGAATAACGGGCAGCTTGAAAAAATTGACAACCCAGGGCCTAAAGTAGAGGGCGACGGTTACTACTATTACAACGAAAACATGCATAAGATGAGCGTACCAGCCATCAGCGTTTTTTCTGAAAGCTCATCACTGGTTGACACCAACTTCTTAGTACGTAATTTATTTGAATCTAAAACACCGCATCCAATGGATGTTTGGCATGAAATACCAGATTCCGCCCACGTCGATATTGTGTTTTCTGAAGACGCACCGACTATTGTTTTTCCGTTGCTGGGGAATTGGTTGGATGAGCTTACGAGTCCGTAAGCTCTAATTCAATATATTTGCTAATTGAGTCTCTTTTGATCATTAATTAGTTGCAGGAATCGGTGATGGTTTAACTTTTTCAGATATTGAGGGAGCCTTAGGTATAAGTGTTAGCATCACCGGCATAAGTATTAATGTAATTACTGCACATATTATCATTGACAAAGATATCACACTACCTAGGTTCCTTAATGAACCAAAATCAGATAATAGTAAAACCATAAAGCCGAGAGACAAGCACGCAGAATTTACGATAATAGGCATAGCTAATTTACCCGTTACAGTTTTTATCTTTTCTAAATAAGTTTGATTGTTTGAACAGCGTCTAAAGTAACTTATAAAGTGTATTGAATAATCT
>JANQKJ010000062.1 GCA_028281205.1 Gammaproteobacteria bacterium | reverse complement strand
GCAATTTCTTCGGAGGGTGGTACGGTTAACCCCGGCATGTATAGCAAAGCAATTGTGTCCTATTTAAAGGTGTATCTAGACGATGATCTGGCTTTTTGTGACTACCTGACAGGGAGAAGTGCGTTAGAGGACGTAATTATGGGTTATTTTGAGGATTATGATATTACTCATGTTAAAGCCTGCGACAGTATTTAAGCCAGATGTAGGGAGGTATGCCGGTAGTGTCTCGGCAAACTAAAAAAGTAAAACAAGGAAAGACGGAACAGATGATAAAAAGCAATTATCAATTAACTACTACTGCGTTGTGCTTGGACAATTTCCGTTGCCGAGCCATTTGTCTATTATCATTGATGCTATGCATCGTAGGGTGTGAGCCTTTACCTGATGACATGTCCAGCCTACCCGCGAAGGCTGGCAGCTGTGGCGTTGCGCATTATGATAGCGACGCCGTGCCGGAATTGTTAAGCAATGAATATCAATTCATTCGCATATCCTATCCGATAGGATGTGAAGATCAATCTTTTGCGGCGGTTTCTTTATCAAGTGGTTGGCCTATATTAGAAGGCGGAATAGGTTTGCGTTGGCTTGAGGATAGACTGGTAACCCATGGGTTTATTGTTGCACAATTTATGACAATTGATGACGGGTATACCACTTCAACACGCAACTTTGAACGCGGGCACAACGCCGCTATCGCTACTTTGATAGCCGAAAACAGTCGGTTAGAAAGCCCGGTTTGGCAGATGGTTGATGAAACAAAGCTTGGTAGTGTTGGCTATTCCCGCGGTGGTCAAGGCACCTTGTTTGCGGCGGCAACGAATAGTAATCTCAAGGCCGCTGTAGCCATTAATCCGTGGCGCGAACCGCTCCAGTATCCAGAAGCTTCAGGGGTTGCTATCCCGACTCTGTTTCTAACAGCGGAGCGAGATACTATCGCCTTACCCAGTAGGGTAAAAAAGATGTTCGATAGTGTTATGGTGGAGAAAATGTTAATTAACTATCGTCATTTGGATCATCAGGCAGTGTCGGTAGTAGGCGTAGGTGGTACGGTTAATCCCGGCATGTACAGTAAAGCAATTGTTTCTTATTTAAAGGTATATCTGGATGATGACATTGCTTTTTGTGATTACCTGACGGGCAGCAGTGCGTTAGATGACGTGCTCATGGGCTATTTCAAGGATTATGACATTGCTAATGTAACTACCTGTGACGGCGGTTAAATTTGGTCGGCATCGGTAGCCTTGAAAAAAGCGTTAGCTATCGATGCCATAACCTTCAGTCTCACAATTTTAAAATCTCAATCTCAATCTCTATAACTACCTTCATAATTATCTGCTGCTCAGTTTTATCTTGGCTATATATTTAATATTGCCAGGCATGCAGCTGTATTCAAGAGAGCTATCTGTTACATATCAACGGCCAACGGCATTAGTACATATTCAATATGTCTATCATTTGAGTGTTGATGCTACATGCTCCATGAAATAAAAATCGACTGTCCCGAAGCTCAGGGTTACCACATTGGTAAATGTCAACCTGTCATTTAATACATTGACGAATATATACACGCTCTTATTACTGACTAATCTGAAGACGGCTGATCTGTCTGGTAATGCTATTAAAAATAATGGGATACCCTGCATGCAATTAGATGCATTAGAAGAAAGAATTGGTGAAGGATTGATGCGTCCGCCGTTTTTGCAGCAAGTACAGGGTGTTCATATTCTTTCTGTTTTTCGAGATTATCACCTAAAACCGGTGGTTCGTTAACATGAGGGGGGAACGGTTTAGCTATGAAATAAAAAGCTGTTTCGTGATCTTTTTATTTTTTTGAATTGAATTTCTAACTAAAGATGGATATTGGTTTTATCCAGAATCACATATGATAGATGGTAATGCAGAATACCTAAAATATTAATGCCTAATTAGTTAATAGGGATTCAAGAACATTAGTATGAATTTTTAATGCTTTTATAATTACTAAAATAGAGGTCTATCTATGCTTAGTTTTAAAGCTATTAGCAGGAAGCTGTATTGGGTATTAGCCTTAATCACACTGTTGCCTACCTTGAGTTTTGCCTTTCAAAGTGAAGAACAAACACTGATAGATTCTCTACAACTATTTGATAAATATGAGCGCTCCGAAAAACCAATAGATACAAAAATGTTGGGAGAATTTTTTGATCCATTTACTGGAACTATGACCTTTATTCAAACTGATATAGATTTACCTGGAAATTTTGACCTGCCGGTAAAATTCTCTCGGATCAGAAGACCTATGCTATCCGGCTTCTCAGAAGGCAAATGGGGTGATCCTCGCATGCAACAGCATCTATTAGGTGATTGGCGGTTAGATATCCCCATGATCCCAGAAGCGTACGATGAAAGATTTGATGAATATTGTGGCGACAAGCAAACACATCGTACTACAGCAACATTTAGTCTTGGCCCCTCCGCTTATAATATCAGGATAATTATACCCCCCTTAACATTGCAGGTTAATGGGAAAACATTGAAACTGAGATTTCTACATCCGGATAATGAGCATTTATATCCTCCCGGTGTAGACTATGTTACAGAAGAACATTGGTTCGCTTACTGTGATCCTTACAACAATGGTAAGTTTGAAATGCTCATTCAGTCTCCGGACGGAGATACCTATTTATTCGATAACGACGATAGAGTATCGGCTTACTTGCCTAGTGCTTATCAGACTATACCCGCGCAAGGGGGGCTTTATGCAACAAAGGTGACAGATAAGCATGGCAATTGGGTAAAGTATGAGAACGTGTTTGGTCCCGCCGGCAGAATTCATTCAAGTGATGGTCGGGAAATTCTATTTTATCGAGATAATGGTAACGAAAACATCACCCGAGCTGTAGCAGGGGGGAGGACCTGGACTTATGAATATGGGGATAGAATCGGTATCCATAGTGAGGGACCAAATGTTTTAGCACTCAGGAAGTTTTTGAGTAAAGTAACGCGGCCTGATGGAAAAAGCTACAACTTTGTTTATTCGGGGTTTGATAGCTTGGATATGTATGATTTCTGGTGGGATGGTTGGAAACAAAATCCCGGCAGTCATTTTAGAACAAATTCGACTCACGAAACTATAGGCAAAATTATTGAGTTTTATATGTTTCATCCAGATGGACCACTAGTCCGTTATACTTTTGAGATCGACACCACTTGCATGGGGCGTCATGTAAAATTACATCCAATAGGTGGTAATAATTGCTGGGGCGACTATGAAAATAGTATTGGATATGATGATTTCGGACTAGGGACTGCGATCTTCGCCATGTTAGATGAAAAAAAAGTCTGGTATAGCCCGACAGGTACAGCAGATATAACTAGCACCACTTGGGAATATAATTATTATGGTCAGACTTATTTTGATAGTGAAGGACTTCTTAATGATCCATTCTTTAATGGTGAAAGCCCTAAAGGCCATAATTTTCGCCACAGAGTAACGGAAATTATCAATCTTACCGAAGGAATAAAAGAGCATTACACGTATGCTGACGGCAATGATTATTATTGGATGATAAATGGAGGACCAGAACCCGATACTTTGCCACAAGCTGAATTTCTCTACGGAGATCTGGTGAGTTATGAAATCTATGGGCAATATAATAATACGCCGACGAAAGGAGAATATTATAAGTATAGGCATGAACCAATTACTAATAGGTGGTGCGATGTAGGGGCTAGAGGCTATGGTTATTATGTAGAAAGGGATTCTAGATTACATTGTACTTCAGATGAGATTTTAAATCCGAGTCTGTCACTCAACGACCCGAGTCATGTTCGGAGTATAGTCACTAAAGTGACCACCTTAATGGATGGCTCAGAGTACTACACTGAAAATTTAGAGTTTAACCAATATAGAAAAGTGACGATTCAGAAAGAGAGTAATAATTTTTCTAGCGATGTAAAGTATACCAAAAATCTCTATTACACCAATAAAAATGATTTGTTTATTGACGACTTCGAGGTAGGAATTCCGCGCTCTACTTCCTATTCTGATGATGGCGTTAACTGGACAGAAGTAAATCGCTTTAATTATAACGGCCGTTATAATCGAGTAACCGAGTTTTTATTTGGTGTGGCAAATAACCATATCTATAATCGCCATAGTAATGGTTTGCCAAAAAAAGTTTCTTTTGAGGCAAATGATATGTGGGTTGAATATGCAAGTTACAAAGCTGGCATTCCTACTGAAGTTAGGATTGCTGATGCAACCTCACCACTGGGATATAGCTCGGCTTATCAAACAGTCGACGTCTTTGGAAATATCCTGTCTCATACTGATTTTAATGGTAATAAGACCGACTTTAGTTTTGATGCTGTTAATCGTCTCATATCAATCAATCCTGCTGATTCGGCCTGGGATGATACAAATATTCAGTATATTTATGCCACTGGAAGGTCTGATGCTTTTATGAAAAAGGTCGCTACCAAGGGAGCCCTTGAGGAAACTGTTTATTACGATAAGTTTTTAAGGCCTATTTTACAAGTTAAAAAAGATCTCAACTTGCTTACGGAGTCTTATACTAGCATGCGGTTTAACAGTGAGAATAAGCCGACATTCGTGTCATATGTATCGGATAACGAATATGAAAGTGAAGGTATCAAAACGTATTATGATGAGTTGCATCGGCTTTCTTTAACTCAAGAGACTACCACGAACAATACGACTACTCACCGATATCTTAATGGCAATAGAATTGCAATTAAAGACTATAGAGGGTATGAGACAATTACAAGCTATGAGGCTTATGGAAAACCAGAAACCGAAAGGGCGACGTTTATTGAGTCGCCAGAAGGTAGCTCGACGGAAATAAAATACAACTTGTTTGGTAACATTGAAGAAGTATCCCAAGGGGGGTATGTATCTACATATATTTACGATGATCAACAACGTCTTTGCAAGTTATTTCGTCCTGAGAGTGGTTGGAGTTACTACGATTACAATCAAATCAATGGTGTGACGTGGGAGGCGCATGGGCTAGCTAGCAATAATAACAACTGTGATCGAAGTGTAGTTGCTGCAGATCAAAAGAGAACATACGAATATGATAGACAAGGGCGCTGGATTAAAACTGTTTACCCGGATCAATCTGTGCTTGAGCGAAGTTATGACCCGGAAGGTAACATTCTTAGAGTCAAAAATTCGGTGAGCGAATGGAACTATACCTACAATTCTATCAATAAGATAACTTCTGAAACATTGAACATGGATGGTAAGTTATTGCAAGTGTCAAGAGGGTATAATTCTCTCGGTTATGAAAATTACATAACCTACCCTTCAGGTAAGAGTGTAGCGATTAATACAGATGCTTTGGGGCAGCCTAGATCTATTGGTAGTTATGTATCAGATATTTCTTATCATAGTAATGGTGCGTGGGCTAACATAACCTATGGCAATGGCGTTACTTATTCTTCAACGCAAGATGTCAGAAAGCTGCCAAGTAATATGTATTTAGCTCTAAATGGTAGTTATCTATATGACGTTATCTATGGTTATGATGAGAATTCTAATGTTAGTTATATTACCGATAACATCGACCATTATTATTCACTAGATTTAGATTATGATGGCCTTAATCGCTTGATTACGGCAAATGGTTATTGGGGAAATGGTTCTTTGGTATATGACACTACGGGCAATATATTAGAAAAACAACTAGGTTCTCAATCTCTACATTACAGCTACGATACTCTTAACCGGCTAATGAGTGTATCGGGAGCTAAGAGTTACCAGTTCGGTTATGACGCGCGGGGAAATGTCACAAGTAACGGCAACAATACCTTCTTTTATGATGCGGCTAATACACTCACTATTGCTGGAAACAAACAGTTTAAATACGATGGCAATGGCAACCGAGTATCAAAAACGAGTAGCGGTAATACATCCTATTCTCTTTATGACCAGAGCGGTCGTTTGATATATCGACAAAAGAAAAATGGAGACCATGTGGACTATATCTATCTGGGTCGCGAACTATTAACTACAGTTGAAAGTCGTTAACAGGGTAAAAGTTATCATGGACATAAAAAATAAAATTACTCACATCACAAAACTTTTACTATTAGTTGGGTTGCTGTTACAGCATACGGTAGTTTCAGCAGCCAACGGCAAGCAATTATTTGTTCCCATTAATGTAGGGGACATTACTGTGTTTATTCCAATTCTACCAAAACTGCAAAATGTGACGGTATCGTCAAGCAATGAGGGTACCTTAGGAGATACCTATCAATTGGATTGGGATGTTGTTGATTCGGCAGCTTATTACCAAATAACCGTTATTGATGAAAATGGCAATTCAGTTAATTATCAGACAAACAATAGTAGTTATTTGTTAGCAGCGCTTCCCTTGGGGCAGAGTAACGTATCTGTTATGGCGTGTAACGCGCAAGACCGATGCGGGGTGAAAACTAATCTTGGGACATTTTCGAGCTCTCAACGTGTTCAATATTATCATGTTGATGTATTAGGCTCGCCGGTTTTAGTAACTGACCAAGGTGGTAATGTTGTCAAATCATTTCACTATAAACCTTTCGGAGAAACTCAGGAGGATAAAAGCGAGGAGATTGGTTATGCCGGCCATCTTGAAGAACCAGATTTAGATTTAACTTACATGAGATCTCGCTATTATGACCCAGCATTAGGAAGATTTTACGCGACAGACCCTGTTGCATTTAATGGTGAACCGAAATCTTTTAATCGTTATGCGTACGCTAACAATAATCCATACAAATACGTTGATCCTGACGGGCAAATACCACTTGCTGTTTTTGCGGTAATCTTACTTAAAGAAGGTGGCGGAGAAATGTTTGAGCAACTTACCGGGATTCCTGCCCCAACGGTAAAAAATATTGGCAAGGCGGCCATGAAACAGCTGCTTAAAAATAGAAAAATTCGGTCAGGAGTCTATCAGTTTAAAGAAGATGGTAAAAAATATACGGGCCAGGCAAAAGATGGGCTTATAAGGCTAAAACAACATTTTGAGAAAGAAAAACTCAAGCAGAAAGATATAAATAGCATTAAATTTAAACGTATGGATGGGAGCACTAAGACGGAAAGGGAATTTGTCGAGACAAAAGAGCTCAGACAGGCGACAAATGGTCGTCCGGCGAAAGATGCACAAGATGTAGTTACAAATAAGCGGGATCCAATGACCCAACAACGTGCGAATGAACTTAATATTGATATTGAACTGCCTGAAATTGACATTGGTATCCCTGGAATTTAATATTTACAGTAAAGTATAAGTATTTAGAGCTCTCCAATGAACGTTAAAGATCGATATTCTATAGTGGATGACATTGGTAAACCTTGCTTGTTACTAAAGGCTCCTTGGAATAAAGATTTTTTGGATGTTTTACTGGAAAAAAACATAACCTGTTTAAGACTTAGCAATGTGTTGGGGTGGTCGGATTCTGATATAGATTTTGTTAAAAATTTGGATTTTTTGACAAGTATTGAAATTTATTGCACGCAGATCCGCGATCTTTCGGTGCTAAACAAACTTACTCGCTTGCAGCGCTTAAGTCTGGATTGCAAGTTTAAAATTGCCCCCGATTTTAAAATATTTAAAAATTTGGAGCGCTTATTTATAAGCTGGGTACCACAAGTAAAGGGTGTATTAGATTCTACCTGCCTCAAGACACTGATCATTGATAAATACCCATTTGAGGACCTTTTGCCACTTGCGGAAATGAAACAATTAAAAGAATTATCTCTATGGTCAAGAAAAATTACGTCACTGAAAGGTATTGCACAACTGGATAAATTGGATAATCTGAGTTTATCATACTGTACGCAGTTAGAAGATCTAACTGACATTGTTGAAAACAAGCTGAAGATTCTTGAAATTGAAGCATGTAAAAAGGTATATGATATTTCCGCGCTTTCCAATATTCACACACTTGAGAAACTAAGCCTTAAAAACTGTGGAACTATAAAGTCATTATCTCCTTTGTCAGCGCTGAATCGCTTGAGATACCTCAATTGTGCTGACGGCACTGCTTTTGAAGACGGCGATTTGCATCCACTAGAAAAACTAAACCTGGAAGAAGTAAGTTTCGCTTATCGAAAGCGTTACTCCCATAAAAGTGATGATTTGGTAAAGGAATTTGATGGGGAGTAAGAGCCAGCTTTTGGGATTACGAACTAAGTCCATAATGTGTTAGATAATAGGCTTTATTTATTAGTGAGCGATTGACCGTGATGGGGTAGTCTAAATAGTCTGAAATGAAGGTTGTTTGCTCAATTTTTTTGAATCAAGTAATATGAGTAGATAAAATCAGTGTTTCGAAGTATTTTTGTTTTTAGTTCATACTTAGTAGCTGTTTGTATTAGAATTTTTCGTTAAACGGTATATCATCTTTGCATTAGATTCTCTCCAAATCGGATTAATTATACATGAATTTAGCGCTGTCCCATTCACATTTTGATTTCAATGTAGTATTACTTAAGCCTTTGTGTTAAAGCAACGGAGGCGGAGAAATGCTATTGAGGATATCTTTTGTACTCCTAGTAGGACGAATAATTAGATACCGATCCGCTATTTTCATGTGTATTAGTTCGCTCCAAAGAGCGATAACGTGGCCTATAGCGTTACTATTTATATTAACTTTTTCTTTCGCTTGTGGGGGCGGAGGTTCTTCTGACGGATCTACTTCTGATAATACGGGGCAAAATGTTAGTTCTGCCTTAGAAACTGTATCAATTAATCCAAATGAAGATTCAAATTCTACAGAAGAAGAACCTCCTAATAATAGCTCAGACAAAAATAGCAATGAAACTAACAGTAATGTGAGTTTAACACATTGGCAAATTTCAGGCGTTAGCCAAAAAGGCCCCTTTATAGTGGGTAGTGAAGTTGCCGTTCAAGAATTGGAT
>JANQKJ010000051.1 GCA_028281205.1 Gammaproteobacteria bacterium | reverse complement strand
AAGCCCTGAGTCAGGGTAACTATATGGAAAAATCAAATATGTCAGCTAATCATGTACTCAGCTATGTCTATACATTAAGAAAACAACCAAGAATGATCTCAAGAGCGATATTATCAGCAGTGTTATTCATTACTATTGCAACAACGATGTTCTCTATCGATGCCCAGGCAGATGGTGCTATGCCGATACAGGATACAGTTCTTTATAAGATTCCTGAAAACCTTGCTAGTTTATCCACAGAGGAGATTAGTGTATTGCGTGAGTCTCATGTACAGGATTTAAAAAAGACAGCAGCAAATGAAACTGAAGAACAGTTGGCTGAGGAGAAGCTTTTTAAGCAACTAATGGCACATGATTTAGTAAGATTAACAATTGCAGATGTAATTCCAGACTTGATTAAAGATTACCAAATTGAAGGTGAGTTTAAAGAAACTTTGCTCAGTTATAAATCTACCTTTTCTGAAGATTTAATGAGAAGTCGCGAGTCTGTTGAAAATTTAGAAGATTATCCTTCATACGATTTCAGGTTTGCTGCTGTTTATATGTCTATGTTGTACGCTTTTCAGAAATATCCAGATTTTTATGAGCAGCTTAAAGTGGATATGGTTGACGAGAAAACACACATAGGTAACTATAAAAAAACACTTGATACTTCATATGCGAATGTGAAAAAAGCACGTGCTGAGATGGATTTTGCTAAGTCTGGAGGCGACTTGAAAAAAGTCATTACAGCGCTAGATGATGAATTGGCGCGTCGCGCTAAATAAAGCAGCAACTTAACTCAGCTGAGGACATGCTAACTATGTCATTGATACGGCTAGCTGCCAGGAGTATATGCCGCTAGCCGTATAATGAGTTTTACAAAAACTTATTGGAAAGAAACACCTACTGTAATAAATGCATTAATGCCTGGTCCGGGGAGACGTTCTCCTATGTCAACACCATTTCCAGCCGCACGATTAAAACCATTTAAGTGGTCTGTGTAATCTTTATCTAACAGGTTTTCGACTCCTGCCCGAATTGAGACATTTGACATACTTGTAGGTGTGTACTGGCCATACAGGTTGATTAGCCCATAACCAGGAGTTGAGTCATTGTTATTATTGGGGTTTGCTGGGTCATCAGTTAACTCATCAGATATTTTAGTCTGGCGTGCAACTAGTACACCTTCAAGCGTCGCTGAACCATTCCCAAATTGACGGGTGATGGCTGCACTCGCACGTGGGGGTGCAATGTGGAATAAATCATCATTAACATCACGTCGTTTGCCACGCACGTAAGTCGCACTGCCGCTTAACATCCATTGTTGATTGATTTCATAACCCCAATCTGTATCAAAGCCATAAATTTCTGCTTCTACGTTCTGGAACTGTAAAGGAGTTGGATCTCCATTAGCGTTTGCGCTGACGCCAATAATAGGCGTATTGAATGTGTTTGCTTCTACAGCAACACCCTGGATGTAGTTATTAATACGCTGATAATGCACACGGGGAGTAAAGTAAGCACGATCGTTAGCCCAATCTAAGCCAAGCTCAAATTGGTTGCTCCACTCTGAGTCCAGGTCAATATTACCAATGTAATTATTACCATCACCCAAACCTGCATTTACATTCAATGGAATCCAAAGATAACGTTCAATGTAAGTGGGCGCACGGGTTTTACGTGCGTAACCAGCGATAAGTGAAAACTCATCATTGAGTGGATAACTTAATTTAGCTGCCAAATCCAGATTGTGATCTTTTTGAGAACGGTCTGCGCTATTGAAACGATCACGTAAGGCACGCACAGCAGCAGGGGGTGTGCCCATTACGCTGGCAGCAGGTAAGTTTGCTGGTTGTGCGTCGACTTCATCAGCATCGGTTTCGACTTGCTTGTAGCGCACACCAAACTCAACTGAGGCTTGTTTGTATGAGCCTTTCCACTCTGTGAAAATGCCTAGGTGATCCTCTTCTGCATTATTAAAATTAGTAACAAAAAATGCAGCGACATCAGGATCAAATATGGTTGCATTGTGGTCGGCATTATGTCCGTCAATGCCAAAACTGATTTCACCACCAGCAAGTTCATGTGACAACTTTAGTGAAGCACCAGTATCGTCCGACTTAACATCCACCTCTCTAAGGTCGGTGCCAACAAATGGGGGTAATGGCAAAGAGGAGAAATCTGGTGCAGGTCTTAAATCGAAGTTTGTCATTCTGTGTTCGACATCAGTATGAAATACTGTGAACTCGACACCAAAATCAGCAATCTCGCCAAGGTATTTAGCGTTGTATAGTTGGGTTTGAAAAAAATCAGGATCTAAAGGCAGTGAAGGTGTGCCGGTATCTTTAGAGCTCACGTAACGT
>JANQKJ010000050.1 GCA_028281205.1 Gammaproteobacteria bacterium | reverse complement strand
TGACGGCATTCGTCCAGGTACATACTGCGAACCTAAAATGACAACCGTGGGATCGCAAGATACCACCGGACCAATGACACGTGATGAATTAAAAGACTTAGCATGTCTTGGTTTTTCAGCAGACCTGACTATGCAGTCTTTCTGTCATACATCAGCTTATCCAAAACCAATTGATGTGAACACACACCACACCCTCCCCGATTTCATTATGAATCGTGGCGGTGTTTCTCTACGTCCGGGTGATGGCGTAATTCACTCCTGGTTAAACCGTATGTTACTGCCTGATACAGTAGGTACAGGTGGTGATTCACATACCCGTTTCCCGATTGGCATTTCATTCCCGGCAGGCTCGGGGCTAGTGGCATTTGCTGCGGCCACAGGTGTTATGCCTCTAGATATGCCTGAATCTGTGCTAGTTCGTTTCAAAGGCGAAATGCAGCCGGGGATTACATTGCGTGATCTGGTTAATGCGATTCCATATAAAGCGCTTGAATTGGGCCTACTCACAGTTGAAAAGAAAGGTAAGAAAAATATTTTCTCTGGTCGCATTCTGGAAATTGAAGGCTTACCACAGCTTAAAGTCGAACAAGCGTTTGAATTATCAGATGCTTCTGCTGAACGCTCCGCGGGTGGTTGCACCATTAAACTAGACAAAGAGCCTATTATTGAATACCTGAATTCTAATATCATCATGCTGCGTTGGATGATCGCCAATGACTACGGTGATGTGCGTACTTTAGAGCGTCGTGCACAGGCCATGGAGAAGTGGCTAGAGAATCCAGAATTGATGGAAGCCGACCCAGATGCAGAATACGCAGAAATCATCGAAATCGATCTGAATGAAATTAAAGAACCTTTGCTTGCATGTCCTAACGACCCGGATGATGTGAAAACATTGGCAGATGTTGCCGGCACGCAAATTGATGAAGTTTTCTTGGGCTCATGCATGACCAATATTGGTCATTTCCGAGCTGCGGGTAAGTTACTTGAGATTCATGGCGAAACCATCCCAACCAGACTTTGGGTAGCACCACCTACCAAGATGGATGAAAGCCAGCTTTCCGATGAAGGTTACTACAGCATCTATGCAGCAGCAGGTGCGCGTACGGAAATGCCAGGCTGTTCATTATGTATGGGTAACCAGGCACGTGTGGCAGCTAACTCGACAGTTGTTTCAACCTCAACACGTAACTTCCCTAACCGTTTAGGTGATGGTGCTAATGTTTATCTATCTTCAGCAGAAATCGCTGCCGTCGTTTCTATTCTTGGAAAAATTCCAACATACGAAGAGTATATGCAGTTCGCAGCGCAGATAGATCCAATGGCAGATGATATCTACCGTTATCTAAACTTTGATGAGATTGAAGACTACACATCAAAAGCAGCCGAAGCGGATGCCAAGCTAGCTGAAATAGCCGTAAAGGTCGTCAACGCTTAGTTACTCACACTTTTCGCTATTTAAAAAAGGCGAACTCAAGTTCGCCTTTTTTTGTGAATACGCTTTTTTTAAATCTAAAAACCAACTGACTCAACATTAACTCTCACATTCATCTCGTTTACGCGAGTTAGCTTTACATTTTATGCACTTCAATAAAATCATTGTTATAGGCAGTCTGTTCGTTATCTTGGGCGAAGTGTTTTTTACTACCATGGGCATGCTCATTAAAACCCTGGGTGAAAACATACCTAGCTACCAACTGGTGTTTTATCGCAATGTGTTTGCAGTTATTGTTCTCGCCCCATTTCTGTTTCGCCAACGTTTAACCCATGTGAAAACAAAACGCATAGGCATGCACCTAATACGCTCAATCACAGGTGTCATGGCCATGTATTGTTTCTTCTACGCACTGGCTAACATTGAATTAGCCAATGCTATGTTATTAAAGTTAACTGGCCCTATTTTCATACCCATTATTGCCATCCTATGGATTCATGAAAAAGTATCAGCAAAAACGTATGTTGGAATCGCATTAGGATTTTTGGGTGTTATTATTTTTCTTAACCCCACAGCAGAGATACAAATAGCCTCTATAGTGGGCCTTATTGGCGGTGCACTAGCAGCCGCAGCCAAAGTTTCTATACGTAAAATGTCTGACACAGAACCTACGGCACGCATCGTATTTTACTTTGCATTGTTTGGCACAATGATTAGCAGTATTCCCATGTTTACCGGCGAGCCCTACATGCCAAGCACCAATGAATGGTTACTGCTTATAGGATTGGGGCTTGTCGGCACAGTGGGTCAATTCTTCTTAACTAAAGCCTACCACATGGCGCCTGCCAGCCAGGTCGGCCCCTTCACCTATTCCTCTCTAATTTGGGCAAGCTTAGCCGGATGGTTTTTTTGGAACGAATGGCCAGAGATAAACACCTTCATTGGCGCCGCGTTGATTATTACAGCCGGTCTAGTGATTTTATACAGCAAAAAAACAACCACCAAATAATCTGTTAAGCACGACTCAAAACGCAGCTAGACTTGTTTCATGCAAGTAATTAGAATTGTTACTTATTGATTAATATCAATTTTCAATATGTTATAAATTCTAATTCAAATAAGTCCAAGGAATGATATTTGTCAGAGTGACGCAATTAATTACGTCATTGTTACATATACTTAACAGTTATGTGGCTAAATATGATTATTAATCCTCACGTTAAAGCTGAGATAAAATATTTGTCTATGTCAGAAGGCGGTAGAAGAACAGCGGCAAAATCAGGCTATCGAGGACAGTTCCATTATAAAAATCAAAATCATGAAGGTTGGGATGCCGTGCAAGATTTTATTGGTAAAGACTGGGTCGAGCCTGGAGAAACAATTTCTGTAGATATAGCATTTGCTAGCCATGAGGTGCATGCAAATAAAATTATTGAGGGTATGTAGTTTCAAATTCAAGAAGGTGAGAGAATTGTTGGCTTAGGTATCATTAGCAAAGTCTACGATTCATTAGCTCCAAAAGAGCAATGAGTTATAAAGCCATATAACAAATCATTCAAAAAGGACGCGGTAACCCGCGCCTTTTAATTGAATCATTATAACCATATAGGTTACTTATGGATATTGGAAAAATACTAAGCGAAATCAAAGGCAAAGTTTTAGATGCCGCTCATTTTGAGCTGTTAGAAAGTGCATATGAACTACAAAACCAAAATATTGAACAATTAAAAGAAAACAACTCAGCAATAAAAGAAAAAAGTGCATTATTACAAGAAAAAGCCACGCATCTTGAAAAGGAAAACAATGAACTAAAAGCTAGAGTAGAAGATCTAGAATCGCAATTAGCCAACCATTCGGGCCAGACTGAAGCCATTAAATTATCAGAAGTAGCTGTTGCAATTCTTCGTGTATGTATTGAAAGAGATATAACTGATTTTTACTCTGAGAATATGATTACCGTTATATCATTCACTCGCATGCAAACTGAAGCCGCAATTGAAGAATTAGAAGAAAAAGGACTTGTCGCTCTAGCAAGCGTTGGCCCAGACGGCTCTAATTATTATGTTACTAGCGAAGGCAAGAAATTTGCCTTAGAAATGAGTTAGATCCAAATGGTTATAACAAGTCGCTCAACTCAGGACTCGCGCTAGCCGAACTCGCCCGTTAGCTCAACCGTTATATTTATTGGGACAATGAAAGAAGCAATAGTTGAAAGAGAATTACTCGTCTCAAATCCGGAAGGCGATAAATTCGAAACAAAAATACAATTTAGTAAGCCTCATAAGACTGAGAGGAAAGGTTGGTTATGTGATCTCGTCATGGATGGTATAGACAAGCCAAGGTATGCTGCAGGTGCGGATAGTCTTCAAGCAATTCTATTAACTATATCTTTAGCCGAAAGCATTCTTATCAATCGTTCAGAGCAGGGTTGGCGTTTTTTCTATCCCGACTCTGAGGAGCAAATGCAGCCTGATGAATTCATTCTTTGGCCTGAGACGGTGAAAATGCATAAGAAATGAATATAACAAATCATTCAAGGTTGCCCTTTCAGGACCGGACGAGCACTATATACGCGCCTGTTAGCAAAACCGTTAGCCCCATTAAATTAATGGAGAAATAATGCCGAATCCATTTAACCCTCTTGATTGGATTGCATCAGCACAAGACTGGTTCAGTAAAACTGAAAAGTCTAGCGGCTTTAGGCCATATCTAATTTATTTGATCCTAGCGTTTGGAATATCAATCTGTCTGTTATCATTTTTTAGCCACATAAAGTACGTTAGCGAAGTGGCTCTAGCAATAATTTCACTGTCTGTTTTAGCTTTTATTGTGTTGTATTTTATTAAATCATTTTCTGATCCAAATTTTTGCAGATCAGAAAGCCATATACAAAAAATTAAAAAGTACGAATTAGAGTATATGGGTAATGAGAGTAATCAAATT
Source organism: Gammaproteobacteria bacterium (assembly GCA_028281205.1). Classification (GTDB taxonomy): domain Bacteria; phylum Pseudomonadota; class Gammaproteobacteria; order UBA4575; family UBA4575; genus UBA1858. The sequence goes on along the minus strand of JANQKJ010000050.1, from coordinate 4,959 downwards.
GAAGGGCGTATTTTAGAGGGTAAACCAACTATCGTGGAGGACAAGAAATTAACTCATGACGCTTCTAAAGATGGAGGTGATAAAGAGTTATGAAATTTTACATAGTAACTTTTGATAGAAAATCTGGTAAATCTTATGGTGATTTTCATGATGAATTTACAAGTTCTTCAATTATTAATGGTTGGTTTCATTACATAAAAAGTTCATACATTGTTGGTAGTAATTATACTGCTGAGGACATTTCGAAGCACTTTACAGATTGTGCTAGAAACAACAATGTATCTACAACTCATTTGGTGATGGAAGTATATCTTCCTAATAGACAAGGCAGACTGGTTGAAGATGCATGGAAATGGCTTCGAAGAAACAGTTAGGGCTAGCAACTCATTCATGTTTGCTGCTATGCAGCCGGACGCGATAAACCGTGCCGCTTAATTCAACCATTATGTTGCACTAGATAAAAATTATGGAAGATGAAACGGATTGGAAATTAAAACTTCGTTATGGAAAAGAAACCACTGCGTTTACCCATTACACCGTTCTAGCAGTTGGTGTTGTAGGCAATCTAGCCGAAGGTTTTGAATGTCCTGAAGGCAACGCAATAATGGGTATGAAAACATGGGCAACATCCAGTGATGAATCAGCTGAAATGATACAAAATATTGGAAACCAAATTGGGTTCGAAGTAACAGGGGAAATTCAAATATATGAAACTGAACCCGAACAACCTCCAAAAGAAAATCCACATGGTTATGACATTAATTTCACACCATTTGATTAATATGCTTGAAATACAACATAACAAGTCACTCAACCAGGATGCGTGCTACACGCGCACCTGTTAGCTCAAGCGTTATGCTTCAAATGTATATGAAACCAATTTATTTGCTCTTTAGTTTGTTACTTTTGAATACAAACTCATTCGCCACAGAATTTGCAGTTGGACAAATATGGGAATATGAAACTCGTGCTAATGAAATTGGTTCAAGATTAGTCATCGTTCAGATCGACACAGTTAAAGAGGAAAATATAATTCATATAAGTGTCGATGGACTTAAAATAAAAAACGAATCAACTCCTGGAGAGTTCGGTAAAGATATATCTCACATGCCTATAAGTCAGGAAGCATTAACAAATAGCATCACTAAGTTAATAGGCATGGTCGACATTTTACCAGATTACAATGAAGGCTATGCTATTTGGCGTGAGGCTTATGATTCAGGTAAAGGAGGAGTTTTCTCTATTACAGTTGCTGAGTGTGTAGAATTTATAGAGCAAACAATAAATCAATGATGCATAACAATTTACTCAACTTAGATACATGTGACATACACACCTATTAACTTAGACATGATACTTCAAGAGAAATACTATGGAACCTAGAATAAGTATCATCACATTAGGGGTTTCTGATCTTGAGAAATCATACCGCTTTTACCACGATGGTTTAGAGTTCCCAACGACCAGCAAACCAGAATCAGGAATTATATTCTTTCAAACAAGCGGAACATGCTTAGCTCTTTACCCATTGGATGAGTTAGCAAAAGATGTTTCATCAACATTGTTAGTAGATCGTAAAGGATTTACCGGAATTACTATTGCGCACAATACAAAGACGAAAGAAGAAGTAGATACTATTCTAGAATTGGCCGCACAGCATGGTGGAAAAATCGAAAAACCTGCTCAAGATACTTCCTGGGGTGGATATAGTGGTTATTTTTCTGATCCAGATGCTTACTTATGGGAAGTGGCTTATTCTGATGCTTGGGAGTTTAATACTGACGGTAGTCTAGTCATTGAGTAATACGCATAACTAGATTATTAATTTGATAACCTAACGCCACGATCTAGTTAGGAATTACAACTGCATTGGTTTTTAATTTTACATCCAGAAATCAAGTCTATTATTTATTAAGTTATCCATTTAAAATCACAGAGCAATATCTACACATTTCATTATACTCATCAAAACAAAGAGCTTAGTTATGCAAGCAGACTTACTTACTACTGTCATTCTCCCTGCCTCATTATTCATTATTATGTTTGGTATGGGGTTATCTCTACGCATAGCTGATTTCACCCGTGTAGCAACACAGCCAAAAGCGGCTGCGGTTGGCTTATCGGCTCAATTAATTGCCTTACCTGTAATCGCTTTCCTCATTGCTATTGCTTTTCGCTTACCCCCTGAGTTGGCTGTTGGGTTAATGATTATTGCCTTTGCGCCCGGCGGAGCAACTTCAAATATGTTTACTAACTTAGCTAAAGGCGATGTTGCGCTATCGATTAGTTTAACTGCCATTGTAAGTTTGATTACACCTTTTACTATTCCTTTGCTCACATTGATGTCAATGAATTATTTTATCGGTTCAGCACAGGAATTTGAGTTACCTATTCTGAAAACTATTATTCAGTTATTAGTTATAACTGTGATACCAGTGATCATAGGTATGTTTATGTTGTCGAAATGGCAGAAAGCCGCCAATAAAATCGAACCCATTATTAAAGTATTCTCAGTTATTTTCCTGTTGTTCATTATTCTGGCAATTATCCTTAAGAATAAAGCACAAATGCTGGACTTTTTTATGCAAACAGGGGCTGCAACTTTAACTCTAAATATTCTGGTACTGTGGCTTGGTTATTTCCTGGCTAAATTTTTCAAACTATCACAACCGCAATCTATATCAATTGGCTATGAGGTTGGCATTCAAAATGGAACACTGGCATTGTTGGTAGCAGGTACGCTAATTGGCAATACAACCATGATGATCCCAGCAGTGACTTATAGCATTTTCATGTTTATTACCGGCTTTGCATTTGGTTTGCTTTTGAAAAAACAAAGAAGCAATAATTCAGTTCTAGATACGTGATGGCATATACAACGGTATGCAAGCACAACTTAAAGCAGTAGAGGTTATTTAGTTGCGTGGCTGCATACTATCACGAAAATTAATACTCAGTATGCCTTATTGGCTAATTCTCGTTTTTATAATCATTTCGGGATGTTCTTTCTCCAGCGACTATACTCCTTGGGTAGAAGATGAATTCTTTTTTTATAAATTAAATGAAACTCGGGAATATACTTTCAAACCATCTAATTTATCTAGACCAGAAGTAGTTATTTATGACTCTTCATGCAATTTACCAACAGGCTTATTCTCAATAAAGCCTGATGGCAGTAAAGTAGCAAAATTTAATTGGAATGTGACAGCAAAAGTTATTAGGAAAAACAAAATCATAGAAAGCATCACTCTAAAACCAATAACGGGCTGGCTATCTGATAATAGTTTAGATTGTTATAAATCTATTTCATTAGGTATATTTGATTCAATATCGGGAGAGCTTTTCCCAAAAGAAGTTAAAGTTATAATTTCAGTAAATAAGGTTGACTCAAGATATTCGATACCAAATGATGAACTGTCCCTTGGCATAAGGAATAGCCCTATATTATGAATAGCATTATGGCCATACACCCATACAAGCATGAAGGCTTATGGGTATTCGATGATGAGAAAGTAGGCCTTGTTCAAGAACCATTTGTGTCAGGTGCCGATATAATAATTGAAACTATGGTTGAAACAATTCCAAATGCAGAACAAGGCTTCACACTAATTTTTTCAGCCCAGCCATTCCCAGGGCATCAGGCTAAATTTGACTGGCTGCGAGAGGATTCAGGTGGTAATTGGTATTACACTGAGGCGTTAGATGCTGAGGGCTGGTTATGCCCCGCACTATTTAAATATTTTGACGCTGCACCAAAGAATATTTACGCACAGTTTAAAGCCAAAGCCAGCTAACAAATCACCCAATAAGTGTGAGCATTACTCACGCATCTTTTAGCACTAAAGTTTCTGGCATCTTTTTATTTTTCTGCTCACCTAAATAAGTTTCAAACTCATCTGCGGATAAGGCTTGAGAAAAGTAGAAGCCTTGCGCCTGGTCGCACTTCCAGGATCTTAACAAGTTAAGCATCTGTTCGTTTTCAACCCCTTCTGCGGTGACAGATAAATTCAAACTATGGGCGAGCTGAATTACCGAACGCACAATCTTTTCACTGGCATTATCGCTCAAGGCACTGAGTACAAAACCTTTATCAATTTTCACTTCATGCACTGGCAGGCGTTGCATATACTCCATGGAAGAATACTGAGTACCAAAGTCATCAATGCAGAACAACACGCCGAGTGGTATGACTTGTTTCATAAACTCGACCATTTCTTTGACGTCATCCAGACTGGCGGTTTCAGTAATTTCTATTTTGAGACGCTTGCCATAACGTGGGTTTTTCTCCAGCGTTTCTACAATGTAATCAAGTAAGGAATGGTTCTTGAAACTCTTAATCGACATGTTCACTGCCACACGGATTTTGAGTTCTTTTTGCACCCATTTATCTACCTGGTCAAACAGCATCTGGAATACCAGCAAATCCAGTTGATGGATCATGCCATTGCGCTCCGCCAATTCAACCAATTCCCCTGGACCAATCGACAACCAATCTTCTTGTGGCAGACGAATAAGTGACTCAACGCCTATGACTTCCAAATTATGTAATGCTACTTGTGGTTGGAAATATAATTGGAAAGACTTTTCCTCCAAACCCTTTTGCAGCACAGTTAACAAATCATTATCTGCTTTTTGCACTGGCGTAATATAGTCAGCAACTATTACTTCCATACCACGGTCACAGGCTTCCAAGGCAGCAGACTGTGCATACTTCAATACATCGTCAAATGGGTGGTCTTTATAATATGCAACACCAATGTATGGGAAGATAGGCGCCTGCTCTTCGGTAGCAACTTGTACCGGCACTTTAATGCTTTTCAGAATGTTGTCACAGATAGTATGTACGCTTTCACGCTTCTTTAAATCATTCACATACACCGCAAATAAATTTTCATTCAGTCGTGCAACATAATCTGTTGTTCTTAAAGTTGCGTGGATACGCTGTGCCACAGTTTTAAT
>JANQKJ010000026.1 GCA_028281205.1 Gammaproteobacteria bacterium | reverse complement strand
TCATCCAGATCTCTATGTTCAACCCGCAACTCGAGTATCATGCGTACGATTTCTTCTTCTGCGTCGCTTCTAGCCATGTCGAATTGAGTTGTATTATTTAGTTAGCCTGTTCGCGTTTTGCTCCGCCTAGGCAAGGCGGTGATTGTCTGGTTTGTTCATTTTTGTCACTCCATTCTTCTGGAGTGTAGGTGTGCATTGATAATGCGTGTATACCGCCGGCAAGTTCTTCAGCGAGTAATTGATTAATCACGCGATGCCTTGCGATTAGCATTTTCCCATCGAACAGATTGCTGACTACGGTAATTTTAAAGTGCGACTCAGAGCCGGGAGGCACATTATGGTTGTTGCTTTCGTTCACCACATCTAGATGTGTGGGATCAAGCGAAGCAGTGATTTTTTCTTCGATTGCGGTTTGAATCTTCATTTTTAACTACCCTATTTACAGCTATGGTTGCTGGCTATAAATTAAGAAAGCGCAGCGTATTGTTCATAGTATAGTCACTTATAGATTCTATGCTATCCCCACGATGGAGGGCGACATGTTCTGCAATGTGCGGTAGATATGCAGGCTCATTGGTCATATTTTTAGGGCGTGGCTTGTAGGTTCTAGGGAATAAGTAGGGGGCATCTGTTTCAATAAGTAAGCGCTGTTGTGGAATTAGCTTCACTAATTCATGCAAGTGTTCACCTCGGCGTTCGTCACATATCCAGCCGGTAATTCCAATATACAAATCCATGCTCAAGTAGTTTTCGAGGGCCTCTTGGTTGCCGGTAAAACAGTGAACTACTGTAGGACCAATGTCGTGTTGGTATTCTTTTAATATAGAAAAGAATTGTTTGTGAGCATCTCGTTCGTGCAAGAACAAGGGTTTTGGGCATTCAATGGCAAGTTTGATTTGTTCACGGAAAACATATTCTTGCTGTTCATGGCTAGAGAAATTGCGATTGTAATCAAGGCCAGTTTCACCGATAGCTTTTACACGCTCATGTTTAGCTAGATCACGAAGTTTAGCTAAAGTGTCATGTTGCCAATTTTTTGCCAGATGGGGGTGTACACCGACCGTTGCATACATGCCATCTTGGTAATGTTGTGCTAACTCGATAGCGTATTGACTGTCATTTTGGTCTGAGCCAGTGACTAAAAAATGAGTAACACCGGCTTGATGGGCGCGATGAATATAACTTTGTTCACCTTGCCTGAATTTACTGCTAGTGAAATTAAAACAAATATCAAACAACGGCATCTTGAACTTGATGCTGAGATAAACATGACTCACAGAACTCGGCATCTAGATCTTCTAAGATGCATTGACAATCAGTGCATAAATGAAATTGTTCAGGTGCAAGTTGTTTGTTGATAGTGACACGATCATCAAATACAAAACAATTGCCGTGCCAGTGTGCGCCTTTTGTTAAACGCAAGTATTCGATAATGCCACCTTCAAGTTGGTAGACTTGGTCAAAGCCGTATTTTTCTAGATAAGGAGCAGCTTTTTCACAACGGATGCCTCCAGTACAAAAAGTAACAATAGGCTTATCCTTAGGTAGCTTGGCTAATTCTTTTGCTTTGGTTTGTAATTTTCTAAAGCGGTGCAAGTTCAGCTGAGTCGCGCGGTCAAAAGTGCCGAGCTCAAATTCAAAGTCATTGCGCATGTCCAGTAATATGAAGTCTTTTTGTTCATCTAGCCATTGCTTGAGTTCTAATGGCGGTAGGTATTGGTGGTTGAAATCTCCTACCTTTAGTGAGCTGTCTTCAATTGGTACCAGTTCTGTCTTTGTTTTTACCGTCATTTTGTTATAGGGACGATACTGGCTGTAAAGTTCATGAAACTTAATACCGGAAAAACGCTGATCGTGGTCCAGGCGCTTGCGGAATGTTTGGATTTCAAGGATGTTGCCTGACAACCCGATATTGATTCCTTCACAGGCTAAATAAATTGATCCTTTTATGTCCAGGTCAGCGCAGAGAGCTTTGAGCTGATTTAAGGTATTGTCAATATTTTCTATAGGCGTAAAGCGATAGCCGGAAATATTTATGTATATTGGATTTAAATTTATCATTACACTTGCTACATATATTTTCTGTGCGGATATTAACCCAAACATTCAACGATCAAAACAGTTATTAGTATGAAAGAAGGTAACCCTAAAGCCATTTATTTAAAAGATTATCAGCAACCCAATTACTGGATTAGTAAAGTCGACTTACGTTTTCAGCTATTTAACGATAAAACTTTAGTTCATGCTGAACTCCATCTGAATGCGAACGAAACCAGCTCTAATCATAATGAGTTACAACTGCATGGTGAGGAGTTATTGCTAAAACACATCAGTATTGATGGTAAGCAATTGGATGTAGGTGAATATTCAGTTAGTCCGGAGGGTTTATCTATCAATAATCCACCTAAGCAATTTATTTTATCTACATTAGTGGAAATAAACCCGGCTAAAAATACCGCACTTGAAGGGCTGTATTTATCCTCCGGTAATTACTGTACTCAATGTGAGGCAGAGGGCTTTAGAAAGATTACCTATTACTTAGACCGGCCTGATGTTATGGCTATTTTCAGTGTCCGTATTGAGGCTGACCAGAAGCAAATTCCGGTTATGTTGTCGAATGGTAATCGTATAGCTCAAGGTGAACTTCAGAATGGCCGCCATTTTACTGAGTGGAATGATCCTTTTCCTAAGCCAAGCTATTTATTCGCCTTAGTGGCTGGGGACCTTGCATGCTGTCGTGATCAGTACATAACAGCTAGTGGTCGTAAAATAAGTTTGGAAATTTATACTGAAGCCCACAATGCACATAAATGTGCGCATGCAATTGCTTCGCTACAAAAAGCTATGCAGTGGGATGAGCAAACTTATGGTCTAGAGTATGACCTGGATACCTATATGATTGTTGCAGTGGATGACTTTAATATGGGCGCTATGGAAAACAAGGGGTTGAATGTTTTCAATTCTAAATGCGTACTCGCAAGTGCTGACACATCAACAGATGCAGATTTTATGAGTATCGAGGCGGTTATTGCACATGAATATTTCCATAACTGGACTGGTAACCGTGTTACATGTCGTGACTGGTTTCAGCTAAGCCTGAAAGAAGGATTAACTGTATTCCGTGATCAGGAATTTACTTCAGATGTAACCTCGCGCGCAGTTAAACGTATTCAGGATGTGCGTTATTTAAGGACTTATCAATTTGCCGAAGATAGCGGACCCATGGCACACCCGGTACGCCCTGCCTCCTATGTAGAAATTAATAACTTCTATACACTGACAGTATACGAAAAGGGCTCGGAAGTAGTACGCATGTATCAGACATTGTTTGGTAAAGATGGATTTAGGCGAGGGCTTGATAAATATTTTGCAAGACACGATGGTCAAGCAGTTACCACTGATGATTTTGCTTCAGCAATGGCAGAAGCAAATAACTTTTCCTTAAACAATTTTCTTAATTGGTACTCGCAAAGTGGCACCCCCAAACTAAATGTAACGACACAGTGGGATGCAGATAGTGCTGAGTATACTGTCAATTTTGAGCAGGAAATTCCTATCAATAAGATGCAACCTGAACCGCAACCACATTTAATACCTGTCACTATAGCGCTTTATGATCAAGAAGGCCGTGCAATGTTGTTGCAAACCAATGAAAGTAATCACGCAATAGAAGAAATGACACTTCACATTACGGAGAACAAACAGCAGTTTATATTCAAAAATATTAAGCAGGAACCAATACCTTCTTTTCTGCGTAATTTCTCCGCGCCAGTTAAGTTAAATTATGCTTATACAAATAATGAATTTGTATTTTTGATGGCCAATGATACGGATACTTTTAATCGTTGGGATGCAGGGCAACGCTTTGCTACTGAGTGGTTATTAGCTGCCGTAGAAGCAATTAAAACTAACGCCAAATTACCGGATGCGGCCCGCTTTATTGAATCACTGGCGGTGGTATTGCGTGATCAATCGATTGATTCTGCATTTAAAGCTGAGATGATGATTTTACCGCAGGAATCTTATCTTGCCGACTTCATGCAGCCAATTGATGTAGACGCAATTTATCAAGCGCGTCACTTATTACAAATTAATATTGCACAAACGCTAGAAGAGTTATTGCTTAATACTTACCAACAAAACAATGTATCTGGCGAATACCGCTATAACGCTGATGATATGGGTAAACGTCGTTTGGCAAGTATCTGCTTACTTTACCTGAACCTGTTAGAGAAGCAGGACTATATTGATTTAGCTAAGCAAAAAATTATGCAAGCTAATAATATGACTGACAAAATTGCTGCATTAGAAGCCGTGAATGATTTGGATCATGAGTTCAGACAGCAAGCTATCAAAAAATTCGGCGAAGATTGGATAGATGATGCACTGGTAATGGATAAATGGTTTTCTATGCAGGCACGTTCACGCCGACCTGGTGTGCTGGATACAATAAAACAGTTGTTAAGTCATCCAAAATTTTCTATCAAAAATCCAAACAAGGTGCGCGCATTAGTCGGTGTGTTTTCAATGGCAAACCCTACTGCCTTTCATAATAAAGATGGTTCAGGCTACACATTTTTAGCAGATAAAATTATTGAGTTGAATGCTATCAACCCGCAAGTGGCATCACGTTTAGTTAAACCACTAATTGATTGGAAGAAATATGACCAGGCAAGGCAGGAACTAATGAAAATAGAACTCAAACGCATCAAGGCAACACCAAAGTTATCACGCGATGTGTTTGAGGTGGTAGATAAGAGTTTAAGTGACTAATAGGCACTTGCTAGATGCTTAAAATAAAAAGGCCGCTTACAAGCGGCCTTTTTTAGTTGTATTAGTGCTTGTGCTAGGCAGCCGTTGTTTTACGCATGGCAAACAAACCCAGCAAGCCCGCTATAAACAATGGTAATGCTGCTGGCAAAGGTACCGGTGTAAACTCTAAACTTGCTAACGCACCGCTACCAGCTAGTGTGAGTCTAATTTCATCAAATAACCCAGTGAAAGTGCGCGACTGAATATTGTTGTCGCCTTGCATTTGATCAAGCATCATAACTTCAACTGATGAACCATTTAAGAATGCTTCAAAGAAGTTTGGACCACTATCAGAGTCACCAATGTCTACTGTGACGCCAGTAATTGAAGTGACATCAGTATCAAATGCAATAGAAATTACACCACCGCTAGCAGAATCATTTGGATTGGCAGCGTTATTATTAGTACTTATGATAAGAATATTTCCAGCATTGATAGTCCCAAGTGTAGATAAGTCATCATCTCCACCTGTGCAGTTCACGCCCTGGGTGCAGTTAGAGTCAAAAATCATTAGCTCACGTGGAAAGCCACCAGTAGTGCCTTGATTACTGACAGTAAAGGTTGCCCCTGAAATAGTGCTGCCTGTAACGATATCGCCGGCCGCTAAACCTGCTTCAAAATCAATCAATGCTGCATGCGCACTAGCGGAAAGCAATGATAAACCGAGCGTTAAAATGGCTGTTAAGGATTTTTTCATACTATGTGTGTCCCCTGCATTTAATGTAATGCATGATCTAAGTTATTCTTACCCATGTGGTTGAATGGTAGTTGTATGTGGTTGAAAGGTAATGCCACGCTACAATTTGTTGTATTTCATTCCAACTATAGTGGCTTAGATAATGGTGAGCAATAGTTTTTTGACACTGTTTATACTTTTACAACCCTATGAAAAACATGTAATTTTTCATGCTCTACTATAGTAAAAATAAGGTCTTGCTCGACTATATAGTAGAAAGTTGATGTTACTAATTGAGAATAAACGCTTAATTTTCTGTAACACTCTTGGCATAAAAATTTATGAAAATTAGTTGGCTCAATCAGATTGAACGTTTAGGTAACCGTCTTCCTGACCCCGTTTATTTGTTCATTATTGGCACAGTTGTCATTGTTTTTATGGCTGAGCTTGGAGTTGTGCTTAATTGGCAAATTGAAAAACCAAGCATGGCTGGGGCCGCAGAATTGATTCGCGCACAAACTATTTTAAATAGTGATGGCATTTGGTGGTGGTTAAGCACGCTGGTAAAAAACTTTATTGAATTCCCGCCATTAGGAATCGTATTAGTAGGCATGCTGGGTATCGGCTTAGCCGAGAAATGCGGTCTACTGCCAACGTTAATTGTCATGGCTGGTGGCGCTATCAAACAGGCCTATTTAATTCCGGCAATTATTTTTTTGGGTATTATGTCTTCTGTAGCCTTAGATGCGGGTTATGTTGTGTTGCCACCTATTGCAGCAGTGTTATTCATGTCCATGGGGCATTCACCAGTGCTCGGAATAGCAGCCAGTTTTGCCGGAGTCTCAGCAGGATTCGGAGCAAACTTATTTATAACTAGCATTGATCCTTTACTGGCAGGATTTACTGAGTCTTCCGCACAGTTTCTTGATACTAACTATAAAGTAGCCGTTACTAGTAATTGGTGGTTCATGATTGCTTCTAGCTTCATGCTCACATTGGTTGGCTGGTGGGTGACGGTACGTTGGGTTGCACCCCGGACTGCTGGTTATACGAATCACGATCATGAACAAACAACCGTAGTGTCGCAGTTAACCCATGACCAGAAATAGGCGGCACGATGGGGCGGGATTACTTTTGTAGTGTTAATTGGCTTGATTGTATTG
>JANQKJ010000354.1 GCA_028281205.1 Gammaproteobacteria bacterium | reverse complement strand
CTGGTGAAGAAATTGGTATTCGGCGGCTCGAAGTAAGGCCGGTTGCAACTCTGTGTCTTGAAGCACAAGAACGTCATGAAATGAATGAGCGATTATTTCGAGATATTAAGGACTGATTCTGTATTGAATACGTACATTAGATCTTGTCTATAAATGAAAGGCATCAATGAGAGTATAAGAAGTATGCTCGCTATTTTGAATGTAATTTTTTAATATTTGTCTTATATTTTATGTAGTAAGAATAAAGTGTTCTACGTTTCTTATTAAATATGAATTTACCTCGATAAGATTTGTATGGAGGACACATATATAAATAGATAACATTGTCGGTATACACTGACTAAACCTTTTTATATTTCCTTAAGATAAGTAAACAGCATATTTTTCAAAATTGTATTTCGAATATATGAAATTAACATTTCAGTTATAGACTATTAGCTGTTATAGCATCGATAGCTGACTTTTCCTTAAGCCATATTTTTTTGTTAGATATACCCTAACTATTTTTGTTTGTGTTGCGCTCGGCTTGCTCAAACCAGCTTATGAGAGCTTGCCAATGGGAATCTCCATAAAGTCGCCGAAAACGTTGAGTCTCCTCTAAATCTTCGTTACGCCAAACGCTAAGGCGTTGAGATATGTAGCTTGGTGTAAGAGGAATGCCGCACTCGACGGTTATGCAATGTCGCCATTCTTCATAGTTCTGTGGGATAGGGCTTGTCATAATTTTACACACTAAGATAGTGCACAATGCACCTCATTAAAACGTTCTTTCTTCGTATTTCAAATTTTGAATACTTGTATCTGTATGAATTTATTCAGTTTCACAATTTGGCATAAATAATGCTCAATGGAATAAGTGTTACATTATAACATAACATTTTTGTTCGCAAGTTACTCTATTCAATGAATTTATAAGGAGAAAAAATATGGCCAGTACAGGTAGTGTTAGCGCATGGGAGGAAGCTCTTTTAGTCGCTATGATTCAGTATCCAGTGCCCGTGATTACAGGACCGGCAGATATTCAGACTCAGGTTGATCAAATATGTAAAGCCGTAGCAAGTACAAAAGCAGGCTACCCAGATCTTGATTTGATTGTTATGCCAGAATATTCAACTCAAGGATTAAATACATCTATTTGGTCTTATGATGAAATGTTGTTAACAGTTGACAGCCCAGAGGTTGGTCAATTCAAACAAGCATGTATTGATAATAAAGTCTGGGGTGTGTTTTCTATAATGGAGCAAAATGAAGATCCATCTGTTCCTCCTTATAACACTGCTTTAATTATTAATGATGAAGGCGAAATTGCATTGCATTACCGCAAGCTTCAACCATGGGTGCCTGTTGAACCATGGTCACCAGGTAATTTTGGTATGCCCGTGTGTGATGGTCCGAAAGGGTCTAAATTAGCAGTATGTATTTGTCACGATGGTATGTTCCCAGAACTTGCTAGAGAAGCAGCTTACAAAGGCGCTAACGTATACATTCGAATTTCTGGTTATTCAACTCAAGTTAATGATCAATGGATATGGACCAATCGAACTAATGCTTGGCAAAACTTAATGTACACCATTTCAGTCAATCTTGCTGGTTATGATGGTGTATTTTATTACTTCGGTGAGGGCACTGTTTGCAACTATGATGGAAATGTTATCCAGCAAGGGCATCGTAACCCATGGGAAATTGTGACTGCAGAATTGTTCCCGAAACTTGTTGATAAGGCACGTGAAAACTGGGCGCTGGAAAATAATATCTTTAATCTCGGTTGTCGAGGATATGTAGGTAAACCAGGTGGCGGTGATCAAAACTACCTGACATGGGTGTCTGATCTGGCTGAGGGTAAATATAAATTACCTTGGGATGATAAGGTCAAAATTAAAGACGGCTGGAAATACTATCCTGATGGGCCAAAATTAGGTCCTATGCCAAAAGAGAAAGATATCAAAGCCGCCTAGTAGCTTTTTTATTTTCGTTTTTTGATTTGAGGTGGGCTGCATTAATTTGTAGTCCACCTTTTCCTTAATAATTGTTTTTATAATATCTGTAGGTTATAAAATTATTTGGTGTCAAATATATGGGTACATATTTGAAAGATAATAAAATTGGAAGTGCATTGCATATAATCGAGATTGTTAATGATGACTGGGATTTAGATAGCCAGCTAAAAGCTCTTGAAAAGTGGTTATATGATAATCCTGACTTTCACTTTGTTGATGGGGAATGGATTGCAGATGTAGGGTTTGATCCAAGACCCGATACATCTGTCACAGGCTACACGATCAGTGTAGAGTTGATGTCACAATTAGCTAAAAATAACATTAGCTTGTGGCTCTCTGATTACAGAGGTGTTTAGATCGTAATTAATAAATGACTCATTCTGTGTCTTTGAAAATACAATACGGTCGTAACACATAATAAAACAATGAATAGTAAAGCCAGAAATAGAAATGGTGTTGTTTGCTCTTTCTCTTTATTGAAACTAAATAATGGAAAAGTCCGAATAGTTGTTGACGATGTAGTCAATTCAAAGGCGACTAATGACCAAACATGGGAGCATGAAAATTTCTTTACTTTTAAAGATTATGATTCAGCTTCATTTGAGAATTTAGAATTATCGGAGTCTGAGTTTGCAGATTTTGGTCATAGCATATTGGCTAGGCTTATTCATAAAAGCAAATATACCGATCATTCCTAGTTTTTGCTTTTGGCCCGAAGGTGAATATTGTATATCTCACTCCATTCCAAATATAGTTGGTATAGCTGCTTACCAGAGAATTTTCAATTCAAATTTTAACTGTGCAATTAAAACATAGAGAGAATTACTTCACTCAAATAAGGGTTTCCATTTTAGAGATGAATGGTGAAGTGAAATTAGCACTTTGCCATTAAGCTTATGATAAGCAAAAGTATAGTCAGCATGAATTGCATCATCGTTGCTATCGACAAAGGTGTAGTGACCCATGTCTTTATAACCCAGGCCTCCTGCCTTCAGTACTGGGCCAACAGCGCTTTGAAAGTCCACACGCTTCCATCCATGATTTAGAAAGCCACTATCGTATGGAAAGTCTGGATTACCACCCACGAAGTAGGAACGCGTACCCGCTTCATCCAAACGGACTACATCTGCCAAAGTGGGTTTAAATAGTAGAGGTTCATCAGGCGAACCAAAATCATATAACTTAAGAAGCGCATCTACATCTTGTGCGATTATGGCTTCGACCCACGCGCGCTGCGCGTTGATAACATCTGACTTGGTCATTTTTTCGAATTCTCTCATAGCAAATTCAATTGAGGATAAACTCGTTTAGATTAGGTTAATGTATTAGATTGGTAGCGTGCTAGTTATGTATAACGATAGAAACTAGAAACTTCTCTTAAGCAGCGTTTACGGGCACATTAACAAACCGCTCGTATCCAGACGCATCATCGAATCCATGCTCTACACGCATATTCCCCACTTGTATAGTCATATATCGTGAGTAGTATTCTTTAAGTGTATGTTCAACATACTTCAGGTCATAGGCAGGCAAAGTATGTAAGGCGCGACCGTTCGGTGTTGCAATCACTTGACCATCACTGACAACTTGTTGACCGGATTTAAATACAGCATTTGCACGAGCAAACATAGCACCAATATCATTTTGTGGTGTGTACACGGCGACATCTGCAATACAACCAGGCGCAAGGCTACCTCTATCATACAGACCCATAAGGCGAGCAGCTGCACTGCGAGTCATAATAGCGATCTCGTACAGTGTATATTCTCGTTTTAAATGTGGCAGCATTGTCATAGCTATAGCATCTTGATTGAGTCTGGACATTACTTCAGCGCGATAATCTGCACTCATTAATAAATGGAATAACTCGGGGTAGCGCGTGAAAGGTGCGCCATTTGGATGATCTGTAGTGAAGAATATGCGAGCTGGATCATCGGCAAGCAAAAAGAGTTCAAGACCGATGGCCCATTGCAAGGTATTTATGAAATTAGCTTTGCGATATTCATAAGGCACTACACCACCACCGCCTTCACATTCTAGGTCAACAAACACGGCTTTATTTGGATTTGCGAATGCACGGTTGTTGAATTGAGCAAGCAGATCGGAGGAGATAGTAACGGTTTTACCAAACAGTACCTGACCGACATCCATAGTAATGTTGGGATGTTTCTGCCATGTATCGATCAACTTCGATGCTGCTGAAGAAAATTCTAAAGAACCTTCGCGGCCATAAGCATAGAATTGAACATGCGCAAGATGCATGGGCAAGCCTTCAGCGGCCTTAATGGTTTCCAGCACCGTATCGATGCCTTGACCTGCCACACCTAAGTTATTGCAATGAACATGCAAAGGATGACGGACACCGAGGTTGACTACCGCATGCTGCAATGCTTTAACAATCTGGCGAGAAGAGACACCATATGCTGGCACTTCGTCGTCAAAACTAAATGTGCGCACATTTTGTTTGAATGCAGCAACACCTCCGGCATTAATAACTTTCAAGCCTAAACAGCGCGAAGCGTCTAATGTCCATGCCACATGCTGGTTTATCACTTCTTGAGATACACCATCTCTAAGTAGGCCCAATAAATAATCGTCGTTCCCAAGGATGGCTAACCCTGCAGTATCTAGGATGGGAATATCTTCCATCTCTAAATGAGCTGCCATCGCATTACATGGTAATACTGCTGGTTCAACCGCAGTTGTATAACCCATGCTTGCATACCTGACAC
>JANQKJ010000343.1 GCA_028281205.1 Gammaproteobacteria bacterium | reverse complement strand
AGACCAGGCGCTGGCAATAATGCCACCGACAATGAGCAGGACGATTAATAAGAATATAAATTTGAAACGTTTATAGACGCTCGTTAATAGTTCTTGTTGTGGCGTTTGCGCGGCTAAAGATTGATACTCTTGGTAATGTTCAAGAGCGAGAATGATTTCATCAACACTTTGATAGCGGTCCTGTGGGAGTGGGGCGAGGGCTTTATCGGCAATGGCTAAAAGAGCAGGAGGAATATCATTGCGTTCTTCATCAGTGGCTTCTTGATAAGCACCGGCTTTTTTCAAATCTAGAAATACCTCAGGGTCATTATCCCAGCATGGCAAACGACCGGTTAATAATTGAAACCAGGTTGCTCCCAGACAATAAATATCGCTATATTTATCAGCGTACTCCTGACGTGCTTGCTCAGGCGACATGTAGAGTGGTGTGCCCATTAACTCCTGAGCCCATTCCTCGTCATTTTCTTCATAGACAGCACTTTTCCAATTGCTGACCAGCACTTCATCATGATCACCGATAAAAATATTTTCCGGTTTAATATCACGATGAATAATACCATTGTTATGTGCATGAGCGATGGCATTGCAGACGCGTTTCATAATCAAAACACGAGCATCGAAAGACGCGATCTTTGGATGTGCACGCAATGTTTCGCTGCGAGCTTCAATTAATGACTCGAGTGATTGACCGCTAACGAGGCCACTGGTGAAATATATCAAACCACCTTCGGTGAAGTCAAAGTCATGAACGGGCAAAATATTTGGATGTGACAGCTTGGAAGTAACGCGCGCTTCGTTAAGGAAACGGTCTACTTTTGACTCGTCTTCTGAAAATTTAGGTTTTAAAAATTTAACGGCAATTTTACGGTCAAAATTATTATCGTGAATAGAGAACCATTGTCCGATATCATCATCGCCAAGAGCAGAAAGAATCTGATAACGTCCGGGCAAGTTCTTGTTTAATGAATTTTCAGCAGCTTGTTGATGGGTAAAGGTGCGATCATTAAGAATAGCGTGGGCATCTTCGCCGATATTGCCAAGATCGGACTCTTCATCGGGCAATGTTTCAAGTAAGATGTTGTCGATTTCTTCTTGTTTCTGACCATCGTCTTCCGCAATAGTTTCAGCTAATTGACGGATAGCATCACGATTAAATTGATCATCAGATAAGGTCTGCTTGAGTACTTCTTTAATTTTGCGATCAGTTTGCTCTCTACTCATCAGGATTCTCCTTGTCCTGTTGAGTGTCAGCGGGTTCCAATAATTCGTCTATTTTCTCAATAAATTCATTGTGAAGTTCAGGCACGCTAGTAATAAATGGACGTATGCGTTTTAGCTTATCAATTTGTTTCTGATCAATATATATTTGCGCCAATAATTTATGGGCGTATGGATTGAGTTGGAAATTTGGGTAAAGATTAATATAGCTTTCTAGGCGGACCGCAGCTTCTTTGGCGCTGCCTAATGTGTAGAGGCAAATCGCAGATCTTATAAGTGCACGAGGTGCAATCTCTGGATTTTTCTTATGATCGTGACGGAGTGCATCATAGCATTTTAATGCTAGCTTTAATTGTCCGTTGCTGCGGAGATCGTCGGCAATTCTCAAACTGGAAATATGTTCAGTTTGTTGGCGAGTTGTGACTGTTACGTTATCCAAACGTGTTGATTCTTCTAAAGATTCAAAGCCAAAGCTTTGAAATGATGATCCATAAATTGGTGCTGGATCTACGTAGTCGAATATTAATTCTTGATCAATCGAGAAAAGAATGTGATCATCAATCCGTTGAATGGTATAGGTGTAGGTTTTATTCTCTTCTAGTGGTACCATGAGATTGCTTATTTTGCAGATTTCCAAGTCGGAACCTTTACTAAGCGTGACATTGTTTGGGGAATTTTGATCAATGGTAATGGTATATCCAGAATATCTGTTT
>JANQKJ010000339.1 GCA_028281205.1 Gammaproteobacteria bacterium | reverse complement strand
GCTATAAAGCTGTAGATTCTTCGTGTATAAAAATTCAAATACCGGACAATGCTTATTTAACTTCAAGAGGAACAAGCTGGAATTGCAAACGAGGGTTTATCAGGCTTATTAATAACTGTGAGAAAATCATTGTTCCTAAGAATGGTTATTTGACGGAGGAAGGTGAGGTTCCTGGGTGGGAATGTAATCGAGGATATCGTGCAAGTGACAATGAATGTGTTCAAATTATAATTCCTGAATATGCATACCTTTCGGATTCAAGATACGGCCCAGGGTGGAAGTGTGAAAGAGGATATGTGCAGCAAAATAATCAATGTATTCTTATAGAAATTCCTGAGAATGCGCATTTGGATCATGACGGTAAAAGTTGGGTGTGCAATAAACCGTATAAAAAATCAAATAATAGCTGCATTCAATGAAGTTCCATTTACTCAAATTAAGTGTAAGTGCAACCAACTATTTTACAGTTTAGCGGTATTCACCACTAACAAACTTAGCAGATAAGTCATTGAATTAAGGCAGGGAATTAAATGTATTTTTGATAGGAATCCTCAAAAGTGCTCCTAAAATATTATGCCCGCTAACGACCCATTTCAGACTCACAAAATGCTATTATGACTGATGACCGAGTCTATATTGTTTACAGCAACACCAGTAAAAACCTTTCTACAGAATCAACACCTGACTAATGCAAGCGGTTTTTTCTTTGAGAATAATTCAGATTTATTTCTAGTCACAAGCAGACATGTGCTTTTCGATAGCCCAAGCAATCATTCACCTGATCGAATAGAAATAGAAATACATACTGACCGGATAAACTTAGCTAGTTCAATTGTTTTTTCCATCCCCCTCTACGAAGATGGCAAAAGTCTTTGGAGGCAGGGCATGGATTCGGCTGGTGAAATTGATGTTGCGGTAATCAAAATAGAACGAGATTTACTTCCCGAAAAATTAATTTACACTGCTTTTACTCCAAATCACTTACTAGAGTCGTATGATCAAATCCATTTAGGCTCATCCATGCTGATAGTGGGTTTCCCTCTGGGCTTTCATGATTCATTACATCATCTTCCAATAGCGCGTCATGCTATCAATGCATCCTCTTTAGAAATAAGATTTAAAGGAAATGGCTATTTTTTAACAGATGCTCGTACACATCGAGGTACAAGTGGGGCTGCAGTTGTAATCAGGTCTGATGATCCAAATGATGACTTTCCATGGAAGCTACTAGGTGTTCATTCAGCACGACTTGATGTTGATAACAGGGAAATTGATTTAGATGAAGCGCTAGGACTTAATTGCGCATGGTATGCAGATATTTTGCTTACACTTGTTCAGTGACGGTTTCTGCTGAAATTTTAAAAAATTAAGAAAAATCAATAAAAAATGAAATTTAACTTTAATCTTGAGGATGCAAGTCAGGTAGCCATAGGTGCTTTTGCTCTAGGTGTTCCAATTTCATTCTCAGAAGAAGCATGGAGACTAGGTGCTACTCTCCCTGCTTTTAATTTAGCAATAATATTTGGATTGTCAGTTATTTTTCTATCGTTATTCGCATATCAAAGCGTTTTCCAAGGCAATATTAAACATAGAATTCCTATATTCCTGTTTAGAATTATCATTGCTTATACTATTGCAGGTGTTATTGTCGCATTAATACTCGTTTCGCTTGATAAATTTCCATTATTAACCGAACCTGCCATCGCATTAAAAAGGCTTGTTGTGATAACAATGCCGGCATCTATGGGAGCAATTATTGTGGACAGTTTTGATAAAGAATGAATCATTGCTAAATGTTTAATGACCACTTTTGCGCCGAAAGCGGACATAAATCCACAGATTTACTTCACACATGGAGACCTTTAATTAAAGCAATAGTTGCTCCAAAGGTGGACCGGAATTTTGCTGAAAGAGTACTTTGGGTATTTCACTCGATAAGTTCAGTGACTCGGTGCGGGTTCGCGCTTTATGAATCGCGCAAACTCTGCAGAAATAGGCACTTTTGCGATGGATTTTGGGGTCTCTACACAGAGACAAGACTAGGTGGCGGAGAGACAGAGATTCGAATACTCGGTACACCTTTGGCCCCTAAGCTCCTGAAATTTAGCAAGTTATTTCGCCGCAGTTAACAGAGAGACACTTGACAGATAAATGTCACAGCACTTCGTGCTTAAAGTTCACTATAAACTCTATACTTAATTATTTTAATGAGCGCAATTTAAAGCAAATATCTTAACAAAAACTCTATTTTTCACGACTCTTTGCTAAACAAAGAGTCTGCGATTGATTTGTTAGCTTTAATAGCAAAAGAAGCAATCGAGCAACAGATGATACTTTGGCTACTCTATAAGTTAGACATCTATTAATTTTACATTTGAATTTGATCACAATCGTAGATTATCCAATCTCAAATCTACAATAATACTTTTGTCTGCTAATCTTATTTTTTTGCAAAACGAAAATAAACTGCAGGGACAACCAACATATTTAGTACTGTTGATGTAACTAATCCGCACAGTATGACAACCGCCATGGGTGCTTGAATTTCACTACCTGGATCTCCTGCAGCTAATGCCAAAGGAATTAAAGCCAAAGCCGTAGCTAACGCCGTCATCAGAATTGGAATTAAACGTTCTTCAGCACCTTGTTCTATCGCTTTTCGAAGTTCTAAGTTTTGCTGGGTAAGTTGACGAATGTGGTCAATTAAAATCACCCCGTTTCGCGTTGCAATACCAAACAATGTGATAAAACCAATCACTGCAGCGATGGTTAACGTACCACCCAATAGCCAAACACCTGCAATACCTCCAATCACTGCCAGTGGAAGGTTTAACATGATCAGTCCGGCATCACGTACGGAATCAAATGCAGTAACGAGTAAAAAGAATATTCCTATAATCACTAATACTCCTAAAATCAAAAGACGTGAACCAGCGGACTGTGCACTTTCAAACTGACCGCCATATTTAATATAGTATCCTGTTGGCAATTGAATGTTTTCAGCAATGGTTTCATGAATATCATCTACGACACTGACCAAATCTCTTTCTGATACATTGGCCATTATCACTAACTTACGTTGAACATCTTCGCGAGTGATAGTATTTGGACCACGATGTTTTTGTACATCAGCAAAAGCACTAATGGGCACAATGGCACCATTTGATAAAGTGATTAACGTCTGCTTTAAAGATTCCATTGACGCTTTGGCTTGCTCAGGTAATCGTACAACTAAATCAAAATTTGCCTGACCTTCTGTAATACGACCAACTGTCGTTCCTGTAAAGGCAGTTTCAAGGATTTCAGCGGCATCGCGCATACTCACGCCATAATTCGATAGCGCTAATCGATTAAATTTAACTTGCACTAATGGAATTTCACTTTGCTGCTCCATCGCAACGTCTACGGCGCCAGGAATATCAGTCACCAATGTTTCAATCTGTTGACCAAGCTTTCTTAATTCCGCTAAATCATTTCCAAATAATTTAATTGCAATATTGGCACGCGTACCAGAAAGCATATGATCTATACGATGGGAGATGGGTTGTCCAATCACAATATTAGTACCAGGTACACTTTCGAAATCGCGTCGAAGTACTGCTAGTAATTCACTTTTGCCACGCTCGCCTTTTTCATTACGACTCATATCTAATGTCACTTCAATTTCAGAAGCAAACACTTGTTGCGCATGAGGGTCAAGTTCTGCACGACCAGTGCGGCGAGCCGTTGCGATCACTTCAGGTTGCCGCAATAAGATTTGTTCTACTCTGCGGCCAATATCATCAGACGTTTCCAAAGCCGTTCCCGGTAATGTTACAGCACTAACGGTTAAACTACCTTCGTTAAATTCGGGTAAAAAACCACGCCCTGCAAACAACAAGCCAACACCGGCAATGATTAATGCAAATATAGATGCCGAAATCACTACACCACTTTTATTTAAAGCAAACTTTAGACAAGGTCGGTATATCTTTTTCAAAAAGGCAATGAGTTTAGAGTCATGATCTTTCGTGACCGCTTTACTTTTAGGTAAAAGATAGACACACAACACAGGCGTAACTGTAAGTGCAACGAGTAATGAAGCAGCCAAGGAGACAATATAAGCAAAACCTAGAGGCTGTAATAATCTTCCTTCCACACCTGAGAGAAAAAATAATGGCAGAAATACCAAGATAATAATGAGCGTGGCAAACACAATAGAACTTTGAATTTCCCGTGTTGCTTTAAGAATAATGGCAGCAAAAGATAAACGTTGCTCAACAGATCGTTCATTATTCTCTCGTAGGCGTCTTACAATATTCTCTACTACAATAATAGCATCATCTACGAGCGCACCCATAGCAATCGCAATACCGCCGAGTGTCATTGTGTTTAAACTTCCACCTAACCAACGGATAGAAAGAATAGCGGCGAGGACAGAAAGCGGTATCGCAACTAAGGCAATGCCCGTTGCACGCACACTTAATAAAAACACAAACATGATCGCAACAACTAAGATAGCACCATCACGCAATGCCATCATTAAATTATCAATGGCACTTTTAATAAAATTAGCTTGACGGAACACATTGGTTTCGATGTGCATGCCGTTGGGAAGTGTTGTTTCTAATTCAGCGATGACTTTATCTAACTCTTCAGTGACCGCCAGCGTGTTTACATTGGGTTGTTTTTGAATGCCCAACACCACAGAAGTTTGACCATTGTATGCCGCGGTTCCACGTCTCGGTGCAGGACCAATTTTTACATCAGCAACATCGCGTACTAAAACAGGGTAGCCACCACGTTCGCCAATCACAGCTTGTTCAATATCTTGAACACTATGTACACGCCCTAACCCTTGAATCAAATACTCTTGCAAGTTCTCAACCATAAAACCCGCTGCGGCATTAGCATTACTTCCTGCCACAGCATCTCGAAGTTGAGATAAAGAAATACTGTAGGCAGATAGCCGTTCTGGTGAAGCAATGACTTGAAACTGTTTGGTTTCACCGCCATTCGGAATCACTTCAGCAATACCAGACACCGACAACAAACGACGCCTGACTACCCAATCTGCGGTCGTTTTCAATGCCATCTCATCATGTTGATCCGACACCAAGGCAATAAACATGATCTCACCCATGATGGATGAAATGGGCGCCATCACGGGTGCAGGTAAATCGGGCGGTAAACTTTCAACAGTGGTT
Organism: Gammaproteobacteria bacterium; assembly: GCA_028281205.1. Taxonomy (GTDB): domain Bacteria; phylum Pseudomonadota; class Gammaproteobacteria; order UBA4575; family UBA4575; genus UBA1858. Next base: position 7,722 of record JANQKJ010000339.1, on the reverse strand, counting down.
TGTAATTTTTCCGAGACAATTTGTCGTGCGCGATAAATATCGGTGCCCCATTCAAAATCAATATTGATGACCGCAATACCCACACCTGTACTTGAACGCACACGTCGAACGCCATTGGCACCATTCATGGCAGTCTCAATAGGAAATGTTACTAATCGCTCAACATCTTCGGGAGGCATACCATGCGCTTCTGCAACCACCGTGACAACAGGGGCTGTGAGATCAGGGAAAACATCTACCGGTGTTTCTTTAGCAACCCAGCCACCCCACAGGAGTAACAGACCTGCCATTGCTAGAATTAATAGTCGTTTATCCAACGACCAGTGAATTAACTGTTCGATCATTTCAATTGATCCTTAAAATTTTATTAGCGAACCCTTTAATGAGCATGACCATGACCTATAGCATCATCACCTGTGGAAGCTAGCTTCACATAGTAAGCACCCTGGGAAACGATCCATTCACCAGGTTCTACCCCTTGAAGAATTTCAACCCAAGGCCCATCCTGGACACCTAATAAAACAGACCTTCTCGCAAACGTTTCACCAGCCGTTTGCACATAAATCACGGACTGACCTGCATCATCGATAATTGCACTTGCGGGCACGACAAGTTTGACTTCAGGTTCTCCAACATAGACATTCACAGGATGACGCGCACCCAAAAGACTCGGACCAGATTTGGAAGGATATTGAATAGCAATATTCATGGTGCGTGTTATTGGATTCACATGCTTTGATACTTTTATTACCTGTGCATCATTTAATGCATCTAAAACGCGTATTTCCTCAGTGTCCTGCAACCAGATACCACTCACTTCGTTTATGCTATTTCCATATTTTTCTGGAATATGGATATCCAACCAGCGGCGTTTTGGATCAGCAATCGTAAAGAGCGCATCACCAGTGCGTACAAAACTTCCCGGACGCACAGACACTTCCACCAATTCACCGACAATGGGAGATACGAGTCTGATACCCGCTTTACTTGTTTTACCTGTGTGCTGCTTGAGGCGTGACTGACTCGTTTGCAATTCAACACGCGCTATTTCTAACTTTTGTTTCGCTTCTAATAATCTTTTTTCTGGAATCGCACCTTGATCAAATAGCGCTTGCAGTCGTTTCACATCCGCCTCACTCAATTGCTTTTGTGCACGAGCTTTTTCTTGGTTTACTAATAAATTACCTATGTCCGCCCCATCACCTAAGCGAGGAATTAATACACCGAGGGATTGTCCTTGCGTGACATGGTTACCGGCATTCAATACTAAGTCAGAATTAAAATAACCATCGGAAGATGCGCGTACGATGGCAAAACCATCGTTCGGTGCAGTTACTGTGCCAAACCCTGGAACAGATGAACGTATCGGATGAGATTTTGATTGAACAAGAGCAAAGGGATTTGTCCATTGTTGTTCTTTTAAATAATTAATTTCACCTTCGACCTCATCCTGTTCAATAACCACTGCATCCTCGTTAGGGAATACCGTCACTTCACCCAAATTATGAATTGCATGTAGTTCGCCATCTTCAATTTCTAACACGAGCTGAAACTTACCGGTTTTTTTAGCGGTGACATCTGGTAAAAAGATACCAGTCCGTGCAGGTGCTTTGACGCGAAACCGTGCAACGGTTTTATTGTTTTGCTTTAGGTGAATATTCAAAATACCATTAGTTAAGGGTTTGAAGTCATCCAGTCGAGTGAAATGCACAATAAAGGTTGACGGTTGATTAACCACCAGAGGTGGAAATTCAACAAACAATTCTGTGGAGTCTGTGTAATGCGTGTATACCAATGCTGGTTCATCACTGTGGTCATCATGACCATCTTCATGATGATCGCCCCCATGCGAGTGTCCACCTCCCGCATAAGCGCTACCTGAGACAAAGATTGCTAAGACAAGTATTATCAAAGCAGATGACACGATATTGATTAAATATTTCTTAATGATGGTGGTCATGTTCACCTTCTTCGTGAGTGTGATCGTGCTCAGGTTCAGATTCTGAAACAACTTCTTCCACTAATTCTTCAGCATCATCGCCGTAAAATGTTTCGGTTTCCGGCACATGTTCTTGATCATCATGTGCATGATCATGGTCTTTATCGTGATCTCCATGTTCATGTCTCTCATGCTCATGGTCGTGGCGTTCATGGTCTTGCTCATGATCACCACAAGCAGTGACACTAAAAATAAAAATTAAAGAAAATAGGTATTTCATTTATTCACCTCGTAAATATTGCAATTGAATATAAGCACAGCGTGCTTTTAACGCTGTGTTTATATATTGTTGATCGGTTTCCAAGTCGGATTGGTAAGCATCAAGTAGTTCCATTACACTGAGTTCGCCTGCTTGATAACTTGCTTCTGCTAGACCACTTAGCGAACGCTCTGAGTTAGAGCTCAGCATTTCTAATTGTCGTGCGACGTTTTGATGAGTTTGAAATCTCTGTAAGGCAGACTCATAGTCTGCTTTCAACTTTCTCAAGAGTAATATCCTATCTGCACGTAGTTCTTGATAGGAACTTTCAGCAATGCGTCTTTCACCTCGGCCTTGATCAAACAAAGGCAGCGTTAATCCTAGAGAGAACGTATTACCATCCGCAGAAAAACTAGATTCATCGAGATCTATTCGTCCAACACCCAATGTGACTTCAGGCCAGTTTTGTCTACCGGCTGCTTTTGCACTAAGTTGCGCGCCTTGCAACTGCGAATCAATGGCCAACAATTGAGGATGATCATTCCAATAGTTATTATCAATTTCATTTCTAAAGTTTGATTCATCTGGAATCAATTGACCTTGTAATATCGTTACCGGTGTATCAATTTTTGAAAATAATCGATTACGTGATGCTATATATACGGCCTCTTCATTAGCGAATTTGCTCGCAATAATGGACAGTTCTTTTTCAATCCGTAAAACATCAAACCTTGATGCATCGCCACGATCTGCACGTTGTTGTGTAAATGCATGAATTGTAGAAAGATGTGATTGTGCAGATTCAATTTTTGCAAGCATTTCTTGTGAAGCTAAGACGCGATAAAAATCTTCACGTAAAACTAATTGCCAATCTCGAATGTTTATCGACTGTTGCTTTTCATAAGCTTCAAAGTTTTTTTCTGCGGCTTGTCGTTCAAGCCCTTTTACGCCAGCAATATTAATTTTTTGGCGCAACCAAAAAGTATTTTCTTCGCTATCGCCATCAGGCAAATCTAAGTTTTCTTGGCTGAATTCGACACTAGGGTTTTCCCAGAGACCAAAACGTTGTTTTTCACCACGTGCTTTTTCAAGCTGTGCATGCCACTTAGCTTGAATATCAGTATTTTCCATTCCAAGCCTTACAGCTTGAACTTCTGTCATTTCGGCATAGACGTTAGTTGTAATAATAACGACACTACAAAAGAGCAGCCTTCTGGTCCAAAATCTAAATTTTGTAAACAATGTATTAACTCCCGCGATACTCGCTTTTGAGCAAGTAAAATCAATTTACACAGCATGCTTACTCCATAGAATGGAGTATTCATGTGCTTAAAAGATGAATTGACTAGTGGAGAGTTGGCGGTCCACGTAAAATAGGACGCCAGTATGCGAATCTACTGTAGAATTGTGATTGAAATGGTGGTGGCCATACTACTATTACCGAAGTAACAGCTAATATTAAAGCTACCGTTAAAACGATGGCATATTGAATCTGTTTGAACCAGTTTGTACCCAATTCAAATAAAGAAACATCAATATCAGATTCATGATTATGGTCATTATGATGGTCGTGACTACCAATACCATGCACATGGGTTGTATGTAGCGCATTGACTTCATCGCCCATGTTGACGTGGAAATGCAGCCCACTCCACTGTATGAACAGCAAAGAAAGGCACATATAGATAACAACTAGGACCGATTTACGAGACATGATCTCAAGCGTAGCTAACTTTTGATTATCTGTCTATTAATTAAGTGGGTTAATCCGACAGAATCGATGATAAAGGAGTATGTAAGAAATAATACAATTCAAGAAACTTTAACAATAATTTTGGCTGGATACAGATATAAATTTTCAATATCAAGCTCTCACTTAGAACCTTTTGATCTAATCAACAGTTAATACAAAGGTGGACCGGAATTTTGCTGAAAGAGTACTTTGGGCATTTCACCCGATAAGTTCTGTAGTTCGGTGCGGGTTCGCGTCTCGTGATTCGCGCAAACACAGCAGAAATAGGCACTTTTGCGATGGATTTAGAGGTCTCTGCAAAGAGACAAGACTCGGTGGCGGAGAGACGTAGATTCGAAATTTCGGTACACCTTTGATCTGCTAAGCTCCTGAAACTTCGCAGGTTATTTCATCGAAACTAGCGCAGAGACGTTTGACAAATAAATGTCGTGACGCTTTATCCTTAAGGTTCACAATAGACTCTTTGCTAACCACCGTTAATACTACTTAAAAAACTACTCTCTTAAGTAAGTTCTCTACTTCTTCGTGACTCTTTGCTAAGCAAAGAGTCCATTATTATGTCCGCTTCCGGCGCAAAAGCGGTCATTGAGCTGCTCCAGAAAAGATGCTTTTTCTATATGAGAAAAAATAATAAACCACAAAACCTCCTATCCAAAAGATGAAAATAGAAAATAATCTCTTAACTATTTGCCGGCTTGTTTTTGATGTAACTACATTTCGAGAAATATAAATGCAAAAAAACATTTGAGCGATGAATGCGACAACCAGAATTTTGGGAGCTTCTGGAATACCAGTTAAAACAAAATAAATGAACCCAATGTACCCAAATATTGAAATTAGGTACCACAAATCAAAAAAACTTGATTTAACATTTATACTCAAAATTATCTTACACTTGATAGTCCGCTTCCGGCACAAAAGCGGTCATTAGTTTTATTATCAAATAGTTGGGTTTTATGGAATCAAAGACTCGAATTTGGTTCAAGCGAAACATATTAATACTTATTTGATTCTATAGGTTGTTGCGTCTAGCTATGCATATTCTTACGGCCTAATACTCTTTTCTATACAACTATACTGAATAAATTACCCACCATTGCAGTTAAACTCATTGCCAGTGCGCCCCAGAATGTAACTCTTATAGCGCCTTTTATGATTGATGCGCCACCTGCTTGTGCAGCAATACCACCTAATATCGCTAGAAAAATCAATGAAAGGATAGCCACGATGAGTACTAAATGTGCAATGGGCACTAGCCACGCTGTAAATAATGGTAATGTTGCACCAATAGTGAAAGTGCCCGCTGAAGAAAAAGCAGCTTGAACTGGTTGCGCCCTAACATTTTCCGATATGCCTATTTCGTCTCTAGCATGCGTCCCAAGTGCATCGTGATTCATTAATTGTATAGCTACTTGTTTAGCTAGATCTGAATTTAGTCCTCTATCTTCATATATTTCAGCAAGTTCGTTTATTTCAAATTCATAATCTTCATTCAATGATTTTTTTTCAACCGCTAAATCTGCTTTTTCTGTATCTGATTGAGAGCTGACAGAGACGTATTCACCAGCAGCCATAGACATTGCACCAGCAACTAACCCAGCTGCGCCTGCAATAAGAATATGTTCATGTGTAGTACTAGCCGAAGCAACACCAATAATAAGACTTGCTGTAGAGACGATGCCATCATTTGCACCTAAAACCGAAGCACGTAACCAACCAATACGATGAGATCTATGCATTTCATGGTGACTCATGTAGTTCTTCTCGATGTTATTACTGTTAATTATTATCTTTTAACATAAAACTATTGTCTAACAACCCAACCGAAGTACATACATATACTGTAATTAGTATCCGCAAAGGATCAAAAGCAGACACTCAGATCGATGCTAGATTATTATATTTGATAATGCTAATACAGTAGTTTTGTTAATGACCGTTTCCCGCTCACAAGCGGTCATCCTATAACATATTAATCAGCGCGTTCTTCATATGGAAACTTTGCATGTCCATACCTAAGTACTAAAGCTGCGAATGTAAGTATGAGCATCGAAATAGATAGCCAGATCACATCCAATGCATCTAATATTTTTAGCTCCAAGATAATAAATCGTGCTATAGCAACTATTGCTATATAAATTGGATATCTTACAGGAAGCTTACCACTGGTAAGATAAAGAGCAACCATAGCAATAACTTCTAAATATATAAAAAGCAATAATATGTCATATAGCTCAACGCGTTGGCGTTCGATAACAGAGTCTACTTCTTGCATGATAGCAATGATAGTAGCGATCGTAATTATCAGTAGTCCTAACCACTCAATCAATTGTATTGACTTCATTACTGGGTGTGTACAACCTAACTTAGTTTTCGCCATGAATTATCCTTTAGAATTTTGCTGAAGATTAAAAGACAATTAAAAAGTTATAATTATTATTTCTATAACCGTGTATTGGCATACAAGTTGACATATCTACATTTCAGAACATGAGTATCACTCGTATGCTAGAATTTTTTCGACCAACTCACACCCAATTCAAACTGCTGCATTTCTATTTCAATTGTTTGCGTTGGATCAAATGCACTTGCCCCCTCAACAGATTCTTTTAATGCATGCATCAATTCAATGTTGAGTTCAGTATTGTTATCAAAAACTCGGGTATAACCAGCTGTAATATGGTCTTCTATTACCCCAGGAGCTAAGATATTAAATAGAGTTTGATCACTTGGAATTGGCTGATCTGAATGACTATAGCCAATACGAAATACATCTTTCTCAGAATACTCCCATTGAAAGCCAAGTTTAAAGACATTTATATCTCTCCAACCAAAGCCACCACCATTATCACCGCCAAGACAACTTTCTAAATCTGTACCGCCTGCACCAGCCGTTGGGCAATTAAATAATTTTTGCACATCATTACTAACTGCATCTACCTCTTCGTACCATATTCGTTGAAAATCAAACACCATTGTTAGGGAATCAGTTAAATGTGCTGCAAATCCCAACCATAATGTTGGAGGCACATCAAAGTCACCATCTTCTGCAAATAAATCTGAATACTCATCAAACTCATCCATGTAAATTTTACTTCTATAAGATGCTCCAAGATCAATGAAGTCACCAACATTTTTAATAAGCGCTCCGACTTGCACACCTCCCCCTAGAGCATAATCTTGCCCATTACCTGTCAAATTATCTGGTAACGCCATGCCACCAGATTCTGCGAAAGTTTTTGTGAAACCAGCAAATGAATCTAAGCCATTAGAACGAAATCCCTGAATAGCAACAATTGGGCTAATTCCAACTGAAAAGTTTTCATTAATCTTATGAGCTAGTGAGAAATTAAAAAAGATTTGAAATAAATCAACACCGGCAGTACCTGCGCCAAATACACCAGGAAATCTACCCGTTCCAGCAGGTCCTGGACCATCAGGATCGAATGAAGCAGTGCCACCATCCCATGTTGTGTTTAATCCACCATTACCATAAACAGAAAAACCAATAGCAGTTTTATCTGAAATCATTTTATTGATACCAAAACTTGGTATTAAAAATAGTTTATCACCACTTGTTTCTGAATCAGGACCGACAGTAAATGCCCCTCCAAAACCATTTGCCATACTTGATGAAGATTCATATTCACGATCCGGTGAAAATAAAACAGCTCCAACATCAAAACGATTTCCGACGAACGCCATGCCGGCTGGGTTAGTAGCATTTGCCATGGCATCTTGTGGGAAGGCGACACCGGCCCCTGCAAGAGC
>JANQKJ010000323.1 GCA_028281205.1 Gammaproteobacteria bacterium | reverse complement strand
CTCTGCAATCGTGTCAATAGTGACTGTATCATTTGAAAAAATATTTTTAATAATTAAGCCCATAGCAAGTATCAATGCTAAAAAAGAAAAGATATGGCTAGCGAGCATGATATTGGGGCTTTCATTGTTTGTGATATGCAGCCAGGCAGTGATCAGTGCAATAAATGCAATGACTGTGTATACAATAATGACTCGTAGATTGGTGCCAATAACAAGAACAATAATGCTTAGCAGCAGGGTAAATGCAATTAAAGAGGGGACGTGTCCAAATAATGGCGCAAGTAGGATATTACCAACAAGTGCCAGTAATAATAGGCTGAAACGCCATGTGGAGATGAATGCGATCACGCCCTATATTATAAATATAAATGGGCGTGATTTTAAATAAGTGATTACTGCGATGGCTCAATATACTGGCTTTGAGGGTACTCAGGCTGGTATTTTTTTGAGGATGTTTCATTCACAGTATTCAAGATATCGGACTCATTTGAGGTTGGTTGCTTATCATCGTAATTCTCAGGCGTAGCATCTTGCTTAGCGTTACTCTTATTGTTGCCATTGCCTTCTGAGGCCGCTTGTTTTTCGCTATTGTTGTTTTGAGATTTTTTGTTATTACGCCGCTTATTTTGTTTGTTGTTTTGGTTGGCTTGTTTGGGCGCATAGGTAAACCAGTCTTCTTCATTAATGCGATAGTGATGATCACATTCTTCTTTAATAATATGTGCGGTAGTAGCATCAACTGAGGCGATTTCCACGCGTACACCTTCAGATTTTAAGTGGCGGACAAGCTCAATATAATCTGAATCGCCAGACATAATCACAATAGTATCGACTTTGCTGGCAAGCTGCATAGCATTAATGGAAAGAGGTATATCGGCTGATTTATGGCATGGCCTTACAGAGCCATGGAAGAATTCGTGTAAACGGTCTTTTAGTTTTTGTGATATTTGTTTGCCTTCACGAAAATAAATAAGTCGGTTAAGGCCGCGATTGTCTAATAATTTGGGAATTAACTTATCAAAATTGAGCATAGTATTTGCGTCTTTAGTTTGGTCGTGAATACTACGTTCAATGTTGTTGCCATCAATAAGAATGGCAACCGTCTGACTGATGGAAACATCTTCAGGCTTTTGTTCACTCATAGAATAGTCCTTTATGGCTGAATATAATTTAGCCGATTATTATTATAGGAATGTATTAAATATAATTACAAAGGGTGGGTATGCATAATAGAGCCGCACCATTTGTCAGATGCTTATATTGGCATAAGCGTCTGACGTCATTATAAGGGGTTCTTAGTGCAAGGTAAAATTATTTTTATGGCTATAGAGCCAATATTGGCTATGTAGCCGATTAAGGGTTGAATTTAGCTCTTTGCTATACGGTTGAGTACGTATGCACTGGCAATCATGCCAAAGCTTGCAGTAACAGCAGATAGTGATCCAAAGCCATTGGCACAATTTAGGCCGCTTAAATTAGAACAGGCTGATTTGTTTGTACTGACTTCCAAGTCGTCTGTTGGATAGCGTAACTGCTCAGTTGAGTAAACGCAGGGAATATCAAAACGGCGATTCAAATTTCTTGGAAAACCATGTTGAGTGCGTAATTGCTTGCGAGTTTTAGCTAATAATGAATCGCCTTTCGAGCGTGTTAAGTCAGCGATTTTGATGCGAGTAGGGTCAATTCTGCCACCGGCGCCGCCAATTGTAAGTAAATTTTTTTTAGCGCTGCGACAATAATGTATTAATGCAGCTTTTATGCGGAACTGGTCTATGCAATCGATAATGAAAGTAAATTCTTTATCTATTAGCTGCGGAATATTATCTAATGATAAATGATCGTCAACAGTATTAACTTCGCAGTCAGGATTAATCTCAGCAATACGTGACTGCATAGCAAGAATTTTAGATTGTCCTAGAGTTGTATTTAAGGCGTGGATTTGCCGGTTGATATTTGACTCTGCGATATGGTCCAAGTCAATCAAGGTCAGTTGTCCAACCGCACTACGAGCTAATGATTCGACTACCCATGAGCCAACACCACCAATACCAATAATACAGATATGGCTGCAAATAATTTTTTGATAAGCTTGTTGGCCATACAAACGTTGTATACCAATAAAGCGCCGGGAATTTTCATTGTCCATTGCTATGCAATGATTGAATAAAATCTTGTCTATAGCAATAATTTAATCCTAATGTATGTAGAAGTTATTCTGGGCAGATGTAATGAATATGATTGATACACATTGTCACTTGGACTTTGCTGCTTTTGATGCAGATCGTGATGAGGTGTTTGAACGTGCGAAAATTAGTGGTTTGACTGGCTTTGTGATACCAGCCGTTAAGCAGTCGAGCTGGCAAGCCTTAATAAAATTATGTGCCCAATATGACAATGTCTATTATGCACTTGGTTTGCATCCAATATTTATCCGTGAGCATCAAGCTGATGATGTGCAGTTGTTACGAGATAGTGTTGAATCATCGCAACCGGTTGCGATTGGTGAGATTGGCCTTGATTTCTACGACCGATCATTGGCGCTAGAGAAACAGTTAGATTTATTTGAACGACAATTAGCAGTTGCTTGCGATGTACAGTTACCGGTGATTTTGCATGTACGTAAAGCTCATCAAGAAGTGCTTGCATGTTTGGAAAAGTTTCCTGTGACTGGTGGAGTAGTACATGCTTTTAATGGCAGTATGCAGATAGCCGAGCGTTATATGGAGCATAATTTTAAATTTGGTTTTGGCGGCATGCTGACATATGAGCGATCCAGTAAACTGCGCAAATTAGCAAAACAGTTACCCTTGGAATCTATAGTATTAGAGACTGATTCACCTGATATGACAGTGGAAGCCCATCGTGGACAACGCAACAGTCCTGAATATTTACCTGACTGTTTGGCAGCATTAGCGCAGGTGCGTGAAATGGACATAGATGTTGTCGCCGAACAAACAACGCATAATGCATATGACTTATTTGAGCGAATGAGACAATAACTATGGCGTTGGCTTACTATCGTCGTTTTAGTAAAACACAAAAAAGAATTGCACAACAAAGTGATTCGCTTAAACCCATTGTGCTCGAAAATAAGCAACAGCTAGCGCAGATATTAGAACAACTCCGGCAGCATTTATCTTTAGCTAATTTGGCTTTGGTAGAACGCTGTAGTCAGCAATTGGTAGATGCTATTTGCCAGCCTTTAAGATGTGGCAATATGCGGGTGTCGAGTGTGCGTGTACATGTGTTAGAGCAGCGGCCTTATGATGATGCTGGTGAGTTGCATGGTTTGTATGAGCCGGTTGATGAAGTCCGTATTCGAGCGCGGTTATATGTGTGGATGAGAACGGCAAAACGACAACAAGTGGTAGCATACAAAACATACCTTCGAACCTTGGTGCATGAATTATGTCATCATCTTGATTATGAGTATTATCGGCTGGAAGACTCATTACATACCCAAGGGTTTTTTCGGCGTGAATCAAACATGGTGAAGCAATTAATAAATTATATGTAAAGGTGGCGGGAGTGATTAGTATGTTGAATATGAAAGAGAGGATGCCAACTGAAAATGAAGCTTTGGCAGGTAGAGAAACGCCATTGCAAATAGCATCTAATCATTATGTGAATGGCAACCCGATCAAGCCGCCTTTGCCAGATAATGTTGACACTATTATGTTTGGTTTAGGTTGCTTTTGGGGTGCTGAGCGTAAATTCTGGCAAACACCAGGAGTGTATTCTACAGCAGTAGGTTATGCTGGAGGATATACGCCTAACGCGACATATGAAGAGGTATGTACTGGTTTAACTGGGCATAATGAAGTGGTGTTAGTAATGTTTGAGCGTGACAAAATATCCGTGCAGGCATTATTGCAAGTGTTCTGGGAGTCGCATAATCCCACGCAAGGCATGCGCCAGGGCAATGATAAAGGTACCCAGTATCGTTCAGGTATTTATACATTTGATGAACAGCAACTTGAACTGGCTAATATATCTAAGCAGGCTTATGCGCAAAAGCTCAAACAAGCCGGTTATGGTCAAATCACTACTGAAATTATGCCGGCGCCAAC
>JANQKJ010000318.1 GCA_028281205.1 Gammaproteobacteria bacterium | reverse complement strand
AGTGAGTATGTTAATTCTACTGTAGGCGAAGGGCAGACCATTCTACCTAACATTTATGTAGAAGATAGAATAACAATCCACGCTGAGAACACCATCGGCGAGCCGCTTAGCCAATTCCAAATTAGCATTACTCCAAAAGATTTATCGTCACCCAGTATTAGCTCTTTTGCAAACTCTTCTGGAAATTACTTTTTCTTCCCTACGATGGAAGGCTTTTCAGAATTTGACGAATTTACCATTACCATTACCTCAGCAGATGGAAGTAGCCTTCCTGTAAGTTCGGACATAGATCTGGCTTCTTTGGCAGGCAACAGAGCTATTAGTACAGTTATTCCGAATGCAACCACAACACTTCCGACTGCTATGGATTTAATGCTTGTTATTGATACCACTGGAAGTATGAGTGATGAGCTAACGTATTTACAAACAGAATTACAATCCATACTTAACTATATTGAATTGAGTTACCCTGGTATCGATATACGATTTAGTTTAATTGTTTACAGGGATGACGGTGATAACTATGTTGTAAGAAATTTCTCTTTCACCGATGACATACAACTTATGCTCGATAACCTTTCTAGCCAAAATGCTAACGGTGGAGGAGACTATCCCGAAGCCATGGATAAAGCGCTTAACACAGCAATGCAAGAACAGTGGAGGACATCTAGTGAGCTTAAACTACTTTTCTTATTGGCGGATGCTCCCCCTCATAATGATAAATTGCAAATCACGGTAGATACTTTTTTAGAGGCTAAAAGTCAGGGTATCCATATTCACTCAATTGCAGCAAGCGGAGTTAGTACACATGCGGAATATGTTATGAGAAGCCTTTCAGTACTCACTAACGGAAGATACATCTTTCTAACTGATGATTCTGGTGTAGGAAATGCTCATGAGGAGCCCAAGGTGCCATGCTATATAGTTACAGCCTTAGATGATTTAATCTCAAGAATTATTGAAAGTGAACTGTCAGGAGTGCGCATCGAGTCTAGCCCAGAAAACATAATTCGAACCGAAGGTAATTATGTTGATGGTGTTTGTATGCCTCAGGTTTAATTAATAGATGTAAGTTATTCCAATTACGCTTTCCAGGATATTAAGCCTCAGTAAATCCTATGACAAACTGCAGCACGCGAGGCACAAAGATCTCTCCATTTCGTTGCACTGGGCAACCTTACGGTCGGCCTTTAATGAGCGCTGTTATGTAGTAGAAAATTCAAACTGACGCCTGGTGGCGCAGTTTCGCTGAACATTATGAGGCACGAAATGAGAAACTTGATGTTAATAATTTTTAGTCTACTGTCACCAATAATCCTATCCGGTGGCACAGACTTTACTAAAGATGAGATACTTAAAAAAATTCAGGAACTGTATCCTGTAAAAATGAGATTAATCTCTTTGAAATACGAAGAAGAAAATGATCAGTGGGTATTTTATTATGAGGGCAACGAGAACTGCATTGATTGTGATCTTTACATTATAATAAAAGACGATAAAGAAAACCCAGAACTAATTGTTATTCCTCATGGTTAAGTTCATAACAGGCATAGACGTTCAGAATTACATTCTGTAGTTGTACGGGTGTTAGCAAATTATAAGTTTTGTTATCCTCTTCGACATGCTAGCCGTTTTTTCGCTCTCCTTAGCTTTTCTGTATAACTTTCTATAACTAAAGTTATATTTTGCTGGCATGGATTGTCAGAAAAGCAATGCCTATTCGGGTGTGTTGCTTGGTTGTCTAAGAACATTAGTGTTATGCTCAGATTTTGGCGAACTGATTAGCCTTTTGCTCAGATAAGTTTCTAACAAAATGTTTAATATGTTCGCTGTCATTAGGTAATGAATAATGTCAATGCTGCTATCTACACAAGCAATGAAGAACACAGTTTTATACGCTAGGGTTTACTTAAATATTTGGTCTTTAACTGTCGAGGAGTAAAACATAAATGAAATATGTAAATTTGTTAGGCGTTATTATTTTCCTTTCGTCAGGTTATATTTATGCATGTGAAAAAACATTACGTGATTTTGGCGCGGTTGGCAATGGTGTCGCTAACGACTCTGCTGCGGTTCAAAGCGCGTTGAATGATGGATGTGATATTAACGGAGAGGGCTATCGATATAAAGTTAACGGTAGTATGCAAATTAATAAAAACATTACTTTAAGAAACGCTTATTTTATTCAAAATGCAGTAAATGAAGAAATAAAGACATTGTACGTTAAGGATAGTACAGTTCATTTTAAGAATATAACGGTGGATAGAGGATCTGATCAAAGAAACGGTCATGCTGAAAGAAGTGCTGGAATTTATCTTGAGAATTCAAATGATTCAGTATTAGAACACTTGAATGTCACTGGCGATGGATACGGTAGTGGTATCTACGTTCTTGATTCGAACAATGTCACACTTAATAATGTAGTGGTTCATGACATGTTTTGGTCAGCGCCTACAGTCCCTCAGCACGAAGTTGCATTTGGTATTCGGATTCAACGTAGTGACGGAGCCAACATCCTTTTTTCAAAAGTTGAAAATATTTATGGTGAAATGGGTGCTAATGTTTATGAAACCTACCAATCCGATGGAATTACAGTTCAAGGCTCTCATGGTGTCTTTATCTTAGGGGTTACTGTCCAAAATACAGGAGAAGGTATTGATTTTACGGGGTCGGTTGGAAATACAGCGTTTGAAGTTGCTCACACTGCAGTACTTAATAGTGATAGCTTTGGATTTAAGTTCGCGAACTCTGCGGAAGGTGGAATAGTTAGAGATTCAGTGGCGATTGGATCAGGTTGGGCTGGTTTTGTTTTTAGTGGTCCAAGTGAAAGCGGATTACAGCACCGCACAGAGAATATATCTGTTAATAATTGTCAGGCTCTTAATATAGGTCGCCATAATAGCCGTTGGTCTAATGAAAGTACATCGGGATTCTTTATTATGCAGGGTAGCTACGACTTAGCGTTTCCGAAGAATATCCACATTTCCAACTCACTCGCGTCCACAAGCTCTAACGGAATGAAGTTTGGCTTTTTATCGCAAAACCCAAATAATACAGTGTCTAATGTTGATTCTATTGGCCATACTGTTGAAGGTGCCCGGGGTTTCTAAATTAGGAAATCTCAATACCTCACCTTAACAAAAAGGTACGGGATGTTTCGCACCCATACTTTAATCGTTTTGGGGTGTACTTAATCTCAATATATAGAGTTAAATTATAAAAAATACATCAAGAGAAACGATTATTTCCGCTGTCGCTTTATGGCTGCCATTGAATGCGGCGTTATTTCCCATTAGAGGAGATTATGTGAAAAAGGTCATTCTACCGTTATCAGTGTTGGTTCTTTTCTCTGGCTATACGCTATATGCGATGCTTGTTTCTCAAGAGTCCCTGCTAGATTTTGGCGTTAGGCTGATGAGTAGCGTAGATACGGCCCAAGTCGTTATAGACCTTTATATTTTCTGTGGTCTGGCTTGTATATGGATGTACTATGACAACAAGGCTTCAGGTGGAAGATTTGTGGTGATAATACCGTATGTTTTGGTAACGGCAGTTTTTGCATCAATAGGTCCATTACTCTATCTGGTGGTAAAGGGCTTTAAAAATAATTATAAGGGTTCAAAAGTATAACAAGTCGCTCAAATTCGTTGCGGGCGTAAAAACGTGCTCTCCAATGGACGCCCCAATAGACAGTCTACACTGCGTTTTGGCTGTTACTTGGCATGGTGTTAGCCTGAGAGGATTTAAAATGGGATATATATGTAGCGTAGCAATTAGAATTGATGATCAAGACGACGTTAATGAAAATGCATTTGAAGAGGAACTGGAAATAACGTCTCCTCATGACGTTAAGCCATTTCTCGCTGAATACGAAATTGATGACGTATCTCTTGTAATTCAGCATAACAAGGGCTATGGGAATAAGGACATGTGGAAAAACCTCACCACGGATTTGGCCTATGAGATACAGGAGTGTGCAAAAGTTACTGCTCAAACATTAGGGCACAGTTCTATGTTAGACATCTATATGGATGCGGGCTTTGGAAATAAAATAGATGCAATTAGTGGAGAAAAGCTTGGATGGCAGTTCTATATTGCCGGGGATGGTTACATCGAAGAGAGTGATGTTCTCGAACAAAAATTGATGGACGGTAGTCCACATTTTAAAGCTATTAGAGAGTATATTGAAAGAATATTTAATTCAAAAACCAGCGTGCTATGTTTGATTATAGGCTAGCATGACATTGAAACCGATAAACAGTTGAAAGCGGTGTTATGTTTCAACCAAAGAACTATGGAGTAAAAATTGGAACTAGATAGTAGAGAAGAGTTAGTATATGTAGTGCAATCTAAAGACTTGGCCAAAGAATTATCTATTGATGAGCAGGATGATTTTCCAGAGGTATTTGCAACTTCAAGAATGGTCGCACTTATGGAGTTGGCAGCTGCACGTTTGATGAGACCCTTGCTAGATGAGGGTGAACTATCAGTTGGTGTCAATGTAACTGTAAACCATCTCGCAGCTACGCCAAACAATGAAGAGGTAAAAGCTATTGCCATATATAAGGGGATGGACCGAAAACTCTATAAGTTTGAAGTAGAGCTGCATGATAACGGTGGTAAGGTTGGTAGCGGAACGCATACAAGAGCTATTGTAAAAACTGAGCGGTTAGTACAAGGTGCGCTAAATAGAGTAAAGACATAGCAGTTGCAGGCGCAATCGCTCTTTGGGCTGGGCCGTTAAAAGCATGGCGTCGCTACAACGTGGCCTGTGTTTCAGGTATTATGGGAAGCTATGAAAAAAATAGTTATATTCATTTTTATAAACTTGGCCATCTTGGTGATATTAGCAAAGCCACTTTCACAGTCATGTGACGATTGGTTAGAGCAGCGATCTGAAAGTATTGTTAATGAACTAGAAGGTTTCGGTGAGGTTGAGTTTCTGAAACGACTATTCTTGCGGGAAAAAGCTTTACCAGAAGAAGTTGGCGCGAGTGAGTGTAGAGAATATTTTGGAAAGGATGCAGGTATTTCATGCTATGGAGGTAATGTACTAATTGCAACAATTGAGGCGGCACCTTTCTATTGTCCTCTTCTTGGAACGGGGCCTGCAACCATTAGTGTTCACTATAGCGCTCACGGTATACCATATGAAATAAGGATATCTAAGCTTCGGTCTTTTCTAAATAGAGTGTCGGATTTTAAAGTGAGATTTGGCGAATCGTGAAGGGTGCCGGGCTATGTGGCGTTAGCCAATCGAAATTACATGAATCTATTAGAATTGCCTAATATTTTCTACGCAATGGCTCTCTTCCCGAACCAATTTATTGTTTACCAGATATAGAGGAATAATAAATTAAATATATTAGTAGCAGTACGAAAGTCACAAAGAGTGTAATAAACGTATCCAGTAGAAAACTGTTGCGCTGTCGCTCCATGTTTTCCGCTAATATTGGCGTTAGTATCAAAGGTTGGGTAGCTGTTGAAAGATCGAATCAATAGAGAAGCAAATAAAATTCGAGAATTATATGAGAAGGTTCGCTCTACATATGCACACAGAGATACTGATGGTTTGGCTTATCTCGAGTGGCAGAAGGTATGTGAAAAATTCCATTGCTATCGAAGCTCAATCGATGAATATTTTGAACGCGATGCACTAGCTAGGTTAGCTGAAGGTAGTCCAAGCCATGTTGAGTTTGCTATCACCTTTTTGGAACTAGATCCATGGTTTTTTAGGTCTGGCTACATAAAAGAGGACTTTATTCACAGGCTAAAGCGAGTGGACTTAGATGACATGCAAAGAAAAAGAGTTCTGAGAATCTTAGTTGATGCTGTTATGAGTAGAGGAACTCGAGAATATAAACGGTATTGTAGATTAGCAATAGTATTTGCTACAGAACATCTGGTGAGTGAACTATTTTCAATTAGGAGACTAGGCGAGCCGGGGCAAAGAAGTAGAGCAAAGTTAATGTTGCAATATATTGTACGGCATGTGAGTCTTGAAACATAGCAAGTGCGTCAAAAACGCCCACAAAAAACGTGGGTCAGGGCCTCGCTACCGTTAGGCCGTTTACGTAAAACGTATGCTTTAAAGGAGGTTTTAGCTTGAAATTTTTAGCTCTTTTGCGCGGTATCAATGTAGGAGGTAAGAATATTATCTCGAAGGAGGAGCTACGTCAGCTATTTGAAGACTTAGGTTTTGAAAGTGTTAGAACATATATTCAAAGTGGTAACATCCTTTTTAAAAGTGTCGAAAAAAGTTCAAAGAAACTAGCAATGAGCATTGAAGAAAAACTATCAAAGCGATTTTCTTATGATGCGCGCGCAGTAGTTTTATCAAGCAATCAATACAAAACTGCCGTGGAGTCAGCACCAAAGGGCTGGGGTAAAAATGATCAGCAAAAGCATAATGCACTATTTTTGCTTGGCGATAACACTCCTAAAAAGATATCCAAAGAGCTACCTTTACAAAAGCCAGGGATTGAAACCATAGCGCTTGGAAAGAATGTAATTTTTTGGTCTGTATCAAAAAAGAGTTTAACTAAAACATCATATATGAAATTAGCTTCGTTACCTGTTTATCAAGAAGTAACTATCAGAAATCACAATACCGTTTTTAAATTATTGCAGTTATTTGATGAAATATAGAAAGAGCATAACAAGAAGCTCAGGCAAAGACACGCTAACAGGTGTCTCTTAACTTTGGGGTAGGATCAAAGAATATAGCTTAGCCGACACGCTTTGCGGTCCAATATGGAGTAAATTTTGATACAAAGATTTAGATTTTTGTGTCGAGTCTCAATTTTCTATAACTAAAGTTATATGCAGTTAAAATGACTATTCGTAAATTAGTTTGTTACTAGAGCTTTCCTTAAGCTCATGTTATTCTCGGAATTTAGCGCATATAATCCAGTGTGTGCGAATAGTTTCATAATAATCTAAGTTTGGGGGAAAGATCATTCGTTAGTGCGTATCATTTTCCCCATGCTTGCATGGTTATACAAGGAGCATGCATGAGTAATTACGTAAAGTTATACAAAAGGCTCTCAAAGTTTCCCGCTGGCACTTCAATTTTCAATATTGCATTATCTAGAAAAAGTCCTTATGTCTCTCAATTAAAGCCTAAGGTATCAGAGTTAAGACAAGGCTATGCACAAATTGATATAGCTAAGCGCAAGGCACTTCACAATCATCTTGGTACCATTGACAGTAATGCCTTGTTTACACTAAGTCAACTTACAATGGGTTTAAGTATCGAGACTGCCATACCAAAAAATAGGCGTTGGATACCTGTTGGCGCGAATGTTGAGTATGTGAAGCTCGCTCAAACGGCTGTAACAGCCACTTGTGATTGCACCGATCTAGATTTTGGGCAAGATAACATTGAAGTTTCTGTCACGGTAAAAGATACAAATGGTGAACCTGTTCAAAGAGCAGTTATACAGTTAAATGTTAGTGCCAAATAGTTAGGTGTTGTATAACAAGTCGAACAAATTGACAATTATTAGGTTGCGATCTTGATAAACAGGCATCTTCTTATATCTGAAAATGTGCTTGGTATTATGAGTCAAGTATGGCGATAGAGTTTGAGAATAGTACTCTAAAAATTGATGGAATGGAGTTTACTCTTAAACATTCCATCCTTGGCGCCCGTAGCGATGGCGAACTAGTTTTTGTTGTCTACGACTATTCTGAATTTCTACAAAGACCTGCAAGAAATTTAGAGTGCTTTGATAAGGACGGTAGACTTCTATAGTGTGCTGAAAATCCTATAGATATGTCAAATAAGCGTATTTTATATTTCCTAAATGTAGCGCTGCAGTTAGATAGTTCGAATATCTGGTCTTTTGCAAAGGCGTTATCGCTCTGAGTCGAGAATATAAACCAACTTCTAAATGATAAAATCAATCTTGGGCTTGATCACAGCACTAGCCATTTGTATTACGATATTTGTACTTGTATCAATGTTAAATTTTGGTCTTCACTTTGGGATACTTAAGCAAGAAAAGGAAATTCAAGATATCGAACGAGTATGTTCTACAAATGATAATAAGTATTTTCATTTTATAGAGATAAATGGCACCCACAATCTTGTAGCTGGTATGGACTGGAGAGCTGTAACTTTACGACAGGCCCCCTGACATTCCAAATTTCAACCTGATGTAATACCGGCTCTTCACCCAAACAGGAGCCGAAAATGGATATTGTCCTCAATC